>CAZNTS010000246.1:0-5398 GCA_964576045.1 uncultured Nitrospiraceae bacterium
CATCTCAACCCGTCAATAGCATACAAGGCCACTGACAAACTTAGCATTGGTGCAAGCGTCAACTTGCAGTACATCAAAGCGAAGCGCTCAAGTGCCGTAGATTGCGGCACGCTGGACACTCTCGGGAAGCTCGGACCACCCCCGGGCGCCCTCCACCTCATGCTCCAGCTGTCTGACGGCTTTGTGAAGCTCGAAGGAGACAGCTGGGGGGGCGGATACAACTTTGGCGTCCTGTATGAATTCACCAAAAATAAGCATATGGGCATTGCATGTCGCTCGCGTATTAAGCAAACGCTTGAGGGAGATGACGAGTTTTCGAACGTACCCACCGGACTCGCCCCTGTGTCGGTCTTCAAGAACTCCGGGATAAAAACAGATATCACTGTTACCGACTCCCTCTCGGTCAGCGTCTTTCACAACCTTACACCTACTATGAAGATTATGGCGTTCTTCACTAGGACGGACTGGGGTCTGTTCAAGGAGCTACGGGTCAGGTTCGATAATCCCAATCAGCGGGATTCCGTAACAGCCGGGAACTGGCTGGATATCTACCGGTATTCAATGGGCCTTATTTATGTGCATGATCCTAAATGGACTTTCCGGATAGGAGTAGCATATGACACTTCGGCGGTCCCGAATGCTGAGTACCGCACACCGCGCATCCAGGACAGCAACCGGAGATGGATAGTAGCAGGGATAGGATACAAGGTCTCACAAGCTGTCAGTTTTAACGTAGGCTATGCCCACATCTTTATTCCCAATTTATCACCAACGCAAGCATCAATAAGATCCCCTCAGAAACCGATACAGTATTAGGGGTGGTCTCAATGGAACGTGCGATTCCAATATAGACATCGTAAGCGCCCGGCTCAATATCAGATTCTGAACTGGACAAGGAAGATGGCATTGCATGCTCGCCTCTGCACATAGCCGATATACTATAATAGTATTCAAGGGGGGTTAGGCATGCTCCTTCATCACCACTTTGTCCGAGTTGCAAAAAAATACGGGGACAAGCCTTTCTTTATCGACTGCTCGGCAGACAAGACCACAACTTACTCAAAAGCCCTTACCGCTTCCATCATCCTAGCGGAGAAGTTCAGGAGAAACGAGAAGGGTTTTACAGGGATCATGATCCCGACGTCTGCGGGATGCGCCCTGTCTGTCCTCGCTGTCCTAATGAGCGGTAGAACGCCGGTGATGATTAATTATTCTACTGGTGCAGCAAGAAATGCGCAGTACGCCCAAGAGAGATGTAATTTCAGGACTATTATAACTTCGCGCGCACTGCTCGAGAAGATCGACTGCCGATTCGTCGATGGCATGATCTTTATAGAAGACATCTTCGCAGGCGTCTCGGTCACTGATAAACTGAAGGCAGCGCTCATGACGAAACTGCCAGTGCACTTCATACTCAGAAATGTTCACGGGGGGCAGGAGGATGATAACCTTACTATCCTTTTTACAAGCGGAAGCGAAAGAGACCCGAAGGCAGTGCAGCTCAGCCACCGTAATTTAGCTTCGAATATAAAAAATTTCAGCAAGGTCGTTGACCTGTCCGACAAAGACGTGATGCTCGCAAGCCTCCCTTATTTTCATGTCTTCGGCTTGACGGTGAACCTCTGGACCCCGATCTACCACGGCATGTCCATTGTCTCCTATGCCAATCCCATGGACTACAAAACGGTCTCTTCAATCATCAGGGAGAGGAAGCCGTCTATGATTGTCGGAACACCGAGTTTCCTCCAGGGATACCTCCGCAAGTCAGAACCCGGAGATTTCAGCAGCATACGTCTAGCGGTTTGCGGCGCAGACAAGTGTCCTGATGCGCTCAGGGCGGCGTTCTTCGATAAACACGGGATCATCCTCTGTGAGGGCTATGGTACGACAGAGACCTCTCCGGTAATCTCGGTAAATACCCCAGCACAGAACAAACCGGGGAGCGTCGGCAAGATACTTCCAGGTGTACAGGTCCGGATAGAGAATTATGACTCAGGTGATGATTGCGCTCCTGGCGAGACCGGAAGAATAATGGTGAAAGGGGACCTTGTGATGAAAGGTTATTTCTCTGACATCGAGGAGACCTCGATGCGCGTTCGCCATGGATGGTACGACACAGGCGACATGGGATTTCTGGACGAGGACGGATACCTCTGGCATGCTGGGAGACTTAAGAGGTTCGTGAAAATTGGGGGCGAGATGATTTCTCTGGTTAAGGTTGAACATGTACTAGAGGGACTTCTCCCTGAAGATATTTCGTGTTGCGTGGTTGCGGTTCCCGACCCATCAAAGGGGGCTGAGATCATCGCCGCGCTCACACGTGCAATCGATGAAAAGAGAGTGCTGAAACTTATGTCGGAACATCTTCCTAATATTGCTTTGCCGAAACAGTTCGTTGTAATTGAAGAACTGCCGAAGATGGGAAGCGGAAAGACAGACTTCAGAGGCGTCACGGAGATGGTCCGTAAAGCCCTAAATAAAGAACCCTGAGCCGCGCTTGTTGAGGAGTTATGGAAGCAGTGGACATTTTGTCAATCCACCGGAGTTCTGTTATAGTGTAGCAGGATATGTTGCAGCTTTGTTACAGGTTGAGAGCGCTGATATCATCGGCAGCCCTGCTAATAGGGATTGCGGCTGTTTTCCCCATGCTGCCTTTTCCTTCTTTTTCTCAGGAATTCCCGGCGCCCTCCCGGACCACGACCTCTGAAAGGGAAACCAAAGCCTCAGAGGATGAGCAGGAGGCGGTCATGTCTTTCGAAAAAACGGTTTTGGGGGTTGAAGTAACAAAGGCTATTCCTATCGCCGAAGTAATCGGGAAAGTCTCCGATAAGAGAATCGTCTATGCAGGAGAGCACCACGACGAATATGAAGACCACCTGGTTCAGCTGGAAATTATCAAAGGACTTTTCGCCGGGAACAAGAAGATCTCTATCGGGATGGAGATGTTTCAGACGCCCTTCCAGAAGGCTCTGGATGACTACATCGCCGGCAAGATGAATGAGAGGGAATTCCTTAAAGCATCAGAGTACTTCAAACGGTGGGGGTTCGACTATAACCTTTACAAGGACATCCTGAGATTTGCTAGGGAGAAAAAGATCCCTCTGGTCGCCCTCAATATGCGGAAGGAAATAGTGGATAAGGTCTCAAAGAATGGGATGGCCTCCCTCAGTGAAGAAGAAAAAAAGGAACTGCCAAGGACAATGGACATGACGGACGAAGATTACAAGAAAAGGCTGAGAGAAGTATTCGAGACACATCCGGACTCAGAGGATTTATCTTTTGAGAACTTCTACCAGTCCCAGATAATCTGGGACGAAACGATGGCACAGTCCGCGGACGACTACCTGGGCAATAACCCAGATCGTCAGATGGTCGTAATGGCAGGGGAAGGACACATCTCCTATGGTTCTGGAATCCCGAAACGGACATTCAGGAGGAATGGGCTGGATTATGCGGTAGTGCTGTGCAACACTTCTGTAGAAAAAGACATCGCTGACTTTGTCATTTATCCCAAAGCTGAAAAGGCGCCATCGACTCCAAAGCTCGGCGTGCTTCTGAAGGATGATAATGGGAGGGTGAAGATACTCGGATTTGCCGAAAAGAGCGTAGCCAAAAAAGCGGGACTCGAAATAGATGACGCCATTGTTTCCCTGGACGGCGAGAAAGTAGGTGATGCGGACGATGTGAGAATATTCCTCCTTTACAAGAAACAGGGAGATACGGTGGCCGTGAACATCCTCAGAAAACGCTTCCTGTTTGGCGAGAGGGAGTTAAGGTTTGAGGTAACGCTCTAATATTTGAGCTGCCCGTTCCACCGCTCCTGCCTTCTCATCATAAAGAGCGCGTGCCCTCTCCCCCATAATCTTTCTTTTTTCGGGGGACCGAAGGAGTTCCCGGAGGACCTCGTAAAGCCCTTTGGCATCCGTCTTCATGGCACCGCTTCCGATGTAAAACTCCTGAATAAACGGAAAGTTCTCCATGTGCGGGCCACAGATTACCGGCTTCCCCCAGAATGCGGGTTCAAGCGGATTATGTCCTCCGCAGCTGACGAAACTGCCACCGATTACCGAAATGTCCGAAATCCGGTAAACCGAAGCGAGTTCTCCTATAGTATCGAGTATGATGACATATCCGGACAGCTTAAAACTTTTCGCCGACTGTTCTTGGCCGGCGGAATCACCCTTTTCATCATTAACCATTATCGGTGAGCCATGAGCCAGGACAGACCTTCTTAGGTATGGTAGACCCTTGTCCCTCACCATGTCTTCAACTCTGTTGAACCTAT
This sequence comes from uncultured Nitrospiraceae bacterium, assembly GCA_964576045.1. GTDB lineage: Bacteria > Nitrospirota > Thermodesulfovibrionia > Thermodesulfovibrionales > UBA9159 > CAZNTS01. Next base: position 4,286 of record CAZNTS010000246.1, read on the forward strand.
CAGGATGCCTTGGCGCAAGGATGAGATTCAGGTCTGGAAAATCTTTCTTAAGGTCCGTAAAGGCTGATACCATCAATTCCTCTTCTCCCTCATGCGTGCTCCCTGCCAAGATTATTGTGCCCTCAAGATGGCTTACCCATTCGGGGAGCCTGCCGGATGGCTTTGTGTCGAACTTTAAATTTCCGATGACTCTGACCCTACCTTCCTCAGCTCCCAACTCCATGATCCGCTCTGCGTAAATGCGATCCTGCATACAGAAGAGGTCCACACACTTCAGCACCTCCTTTATGAAAAACCTCATCTTTTTATAGCCCTTGAAGGAATCATCGGAGAGCCTGCCGTTGCAAATCAAGATTGGAACTCTTTCCATTTTGCAAATGCGGAAGATGTTCGGCCAAAGCTCTGTTTCCATGACGATAAAGAGGGCCGGGCCCATCTGTCTGAGTGCTCTTCTAAAAACCCAAGGAAGATCAAAGGGCAGGTAGACTATATCTGCAATTCCGGCAACTTTTTCGGCTGCGATCTCCTGCCCTGTGTCGGTCACGGTTGAAAGGACGATGCGCAAAGCGGCGTGTCTTTTCCTGATCTCCTTTATCAGTGGTACTGAGGTCACTACCTCTCCCACAGAAACTGCGTGGACCCATATCAGTCTCGAATCCTTATCTTTAACTCCTAAGTGGAGGCGTCCGAACCTTTCCCTCAGCCAACGGTTCCTGAGGCGCTTCGGTCTTTTAAAATACTCATATGGCAGGAGCACTGCCAATACAAGGCAGTAGAGGAAACTATAAATCAGGAACATCTCAGTTGGGTCGTTCGGAGGGCATGGAATACTCTCCCATGAGCCGGTCCGCGGCAGCGTCGTCAAATTGAAGGCTATATAGCCGTTTATATAGCCCGTCCTTTGACATTAGCTGCTCGTGGGACCCTAACTCGACAATCTTTCCCTTGTCCATCACTATGATCCTGCTCGCTCTCCTCACAGTAGAGAGCCTGTGTGCTATTACAAATGCTGTCCTGTCATTCATAAGATTCTCCAGCGCGCCCTGGACCATGATCTCGGATGCGGTATCCAACGAGGATGTCGCCTCATCTAGAATGAGGATGGGAGGGTTC
>CAZNTS010000247.1:0-2523 GCA_964576045.1 uncultured Nitrospiraceae bacterium
CCGTCGATCATGGGCCCCATAAACACGCCGGGATCTTCAGGCGGTCCTATTTTTATGCTTGCCATGGCCCCTTTGAGCCTACTGATGAATTCTTCGAACACGCCGCCAACCACGATCACCCTCGAACACGCTGAACACTTCTGCCCCTGGTATCCGACGGAGGATTCCAGGACACCGTTCACCGCTTCATCGAGGTCAGCGGTCTCATCAATAATCACTGCGTTCTTGCCGCCCATTTCAGTGATCACTCGCTTCACGTTTTTTTGCTCCGGACGGGTCTTCCCCGCGAGCCTTACTATGCGTAAACCAACGTCCTTTGAGCCAGTGAAGGCAACGAAATCGACCTTAGGGTGAGAGACAAGGTACTCCCCGAGGTCACCCCCATTGCCCGGCAGGAATTGCAGAACCCCGGGGGGCAAGCCAGCCTTTCTGAAAATCCCGCAGAGCTTTGCTCCAGCCACCGGGGTAAGACCCGAGGGTTTGAATATGACGCAATTTCCTGTAACTACAGTGGCGGATATCATACCTGCGGGTATGGCAAGAGGGAAGTTCCATGGTGATATTACAACTCCAACTCCTTTGGGTTCGTAGAAATATTCGTTTTCTTCGCCGGGAAAATCCCCGAGTCGCTTGGTTTTTCCTAACCTGATCATCTCGCGTCCGTAGTATTCAAAATAGTCGATGGCCTCGGCAACATCACCGTCTGCGTCTTTCCACGTTTTCCCCGCTTCATACACCTCAAGAGCAGCTAGCTCGAATCTCCTATCCCGTATTTCAGCCGCCGCCCTGAACAGATATTCTGCCCTTTCTTTCGGTGACACCCGTTTCCATTTGTCCCAGGTTCTGACCGCTGTCACAACAGCCATCTCAGCCTCTTTTTTTGTAGCGACAGACACCATGCCTATAATCTCGCCGTCGGCAGCAGGGTTCACCGAAATTATTTTATCTTCGGTAACAATTTCCTTGCCGTTGATGATGACCGGGTATTGGCTGTTGAAGGCACTCTTCGCCACCTTGAGGGCATCCACCATTTTCCCCCTGTTTATAGCTCTTGAAAAATCGATGGGGGGCTCGTTTCTGAACTTATCTGTAGGCTTAGGTTCCTCTGTAACTGTCAGTTTGCGCTCTGGCGGTTTAATTAGCTCTTCAAACGGTTTTTTCTCACCAAAAAACTGCCTCAGAAAAGATTCATTTGAAGTGTTTTCGAGAAGTCTTCTCACAAGGTACGCCATCCCTGGAATCAGATCACCCACTGGTGTATACACACGCACCCGGTATCCCATTCCCCGGAGCGAACGCCGCACGACCTCACCCATGCCGTAAAGCATTTGGAACTCGAAAGATTCTTTCCCGACCCCGAGTGATTCAGCGGCTGCAACGGCATTGCTCAAACTCCTGACATTGTGCGTGGCAATGGCGGGGCGGACGGAATCGATATTCTCCAGTAGCACTTTCGTTAATTCTTCGAAGTTCAGATCAGTCTCTTCCTTGTTTAAGAAAACCGGCACAGGCCAACCCTTCTGACGGTTGACGGATGTCTCATAGTCCCAGTATGCGCCTTTCACGAGGCGTATGTTTATTCTTCTACCCTTCGACCGTGCCCACTCGATAATGCGCTGGAGGTCCTCATCGGTATCCTTCAGATATGCTTGGAGGGCAATGCCTGCGTAAGGATAATCCCTGAAATCCTCTAGGACGCTTCTGAAGACCTCGATAATAAAGTCCTTGTAGTAATAATGCTCCATATCGAAGCAGACAGAAGCGCCGACTTCCTTAGCCGTCATAAGTATAGGTCTCAAGCTCTCCGTTGTCCTTTTAATCGAGACGTCCCAATCCATGGGATCGAGCCTGGAATACAGAGATGAGATCTTTATCGAGACATCATAACGCGGAAGAGGGCCTTTATCGTCCCTCTCGAGAAGGGGATCTTCATGCCAGCCCACGGCCTTTGAATGCAGGTAGTCAAGAAGTGCGATATAGCTTTCACGATATGCCAGTGCCTCCTCCTCGCTGACCACGACTTCTCCAAGGAGGTCAACACTACACGCAAAACCTGAATTCCAGAGGGACCTCAGTGAAGCCGCCGCGTCTGCAGCATCTCTGCCGGCAATGAACTGTCCTGCCATTGCCTCCACACCAGCCCGTAAAAGTCTAGCCGCGATAGACGGAACGAACATCCCTCCAGAAAGTCGCTCGATGCCGCGCCTCATGATTAAGGGCATCCTCACTTGCTCAGTAAAATACTCTTTCAAAACCATTATGATAGCGGCATCGGTTTTCAGGGAAGGAAAGACGTCTACATAACGGAAGAGCTGGAATTTGAAGACCTCGTCATTCATTGCCTGCTCCATGATCCTGCCGAGCCACTTCCTGGTGTCGAAAAGGGAAGGGACTTCCCCCTCAGCGGCCGCATGTATCTTGGTTCCCACCTCTCTTATTCTGCTCTCCAGGTCTGGATACCTGTCCATGCTCATATCTCCGGTGAGGAACAATTCCCCTGTTTGGAAAAAAATGACGAGGGGC
>CAZNTS010000248.1:0-5190 GCA_964576045.1 uncultured Nitrospiraceae bacterium
GAGCCGCGACCAAGGTGATAGAGCAGGCAATCCTGGACGCAAAGAACCCCGGAAAGGTCAAGTTTATCAATATCAATGCGGTGAGGAACCGGGAAGGTGCTCTTGTAGTGATTAACCGTAATGCCCTCATTGCGATTGTCGACGGCCATGGGAGGGAAAGAGAAAAATATAACCTCGTATACGGCGCGAAACTCAAGGTAGAAGAGTTGCAAAAGGTAGAGGCTGGGCAGCGGCTTGTTGAGTGGGACCCTTATTCGACGCCGATACTTACCGAAGTGGGCGGGAAGGTCGCTCTTGGCGATATTGTGGAAGGCGTCTCCGTCAAGGAAGAAGTGGATGAGATCACCGGTCTTTCCCACAAGGTCATTATCGATTACCCTGCCACCATGAGGCCGAGAATTTCAATAAAGGACGAGCACGGGAGAACCCTGAAAATACCTGGCTCACATAATCTTGCACGGTATCTGTTGCCTGCCGGTGCTCACATACTTGTTGAGAAAGGGGATCAGCTCTCCCCTGGGGATATCCTTGCGAAGATACCAAGAGAAACGACCAAGACAAAGGACATCACCGGAGGTCTCCCAAGGGTCGCCGAACTCTTTGAGGCAAGACGTCCTAAAGAACAGGCAATTGTGACCGAGATTGACGGGGTTGTGGAGTTCAAGGGTGCCCATAAGGGTATGCGGGTGGTGGTAGTAAAGGGCGGAGAGGACCAGAGGGAGTACCATATTCCGAAGGGCAAGCACGTGAGCGTTCACGAAGGAGACTGGGTGAAAGCTGGAGAGCCGCTGATGGACGGAGCGGTGAATCCTCACAGCATCCTTGACATACTCGGACCAAACGAGCTTCAGAGTTATCTTGTGGACGAGGTACAGAAAGTATACAGGCTCCAGGGTGTTTCGATCAACGACAAGCATATCGAGACAATTGTGCGGCAGATGATGAGAAAGGTGAGGATCGAGGACCCCGGGGACACGACGTTCCTGATCGGCGAGCAGGTCGACCGTGCGATTTTCCAGGATGAGAATGAAAGGGTGAAGTCCGAAAAGGGTGTCCCCGCACAGGGCAGGCCCCTTCTCCTAGGGATTACGAAGGCGTCTCTTACTACTGAAAGCTGGGTGTCTGCGGCGTCCTTCCAGGAAACGACAAGGGTGCTCACCGAAGCTGCCCTTAACGCCCAGGTCGACGCGTTGAGAGGGCTGAAAGAGAACGTCATCATGGGCAGGATAGTTCCTGCCGGCACAGGTATGCAGAGATACCGTAACACGTTTGTGAAAAGGGAGCTCCAGCCGCTGTTTGCTGCGATAGAGCCGGTGGCTGAAGAAGAATAGGCAGCCGGAAGTTGCTTTTGATAGTTTGCAGAGATAGGTCAGGCATTCTGCCTGACCTATTTTATTGACATGAACGGAGAACCCTCTCAGGAAGTGCACTTTATTGCTGACGCTATGCTTGGTCGTCTTTCGAGATGGCTGAGGCTCCTCGGTTTCGACACCCTTTACTATCCCGATATCCGTGACAGCGACCTCCTGAAATTTGCCTTGAGAGACGGCAGATATATTCTTACGAGAGACACACACTTTCTGGGCATTAAGAATGTCCCAACCGTCACCTTCATCCATTCAAACGAACCTTTGAAGCAGATGAAGGAAGTTATCGGGATCTTCGGACTGAAAGAAGCCATGCCTGGCAGGTGCGCGCGGTGTAATGGTATACTACACGAAGTCGGGACGAAAGATTCCATAAGGGACGAGGTTCCGGAGTATGTGTTTCTGAACCGCAGTAACTTCCTAAAATGCAGGGCGTGCGGCAACGTATACTGGGAAGGAACCCACCTCAGGAGATTCAGGACTATGCTGGGCGGCATACTCAGGGGGGGCGAGGATAAGGGGGCTGCGAAGAAATGACTCGTGTACAGCGGCAGTTTGTCCTATCCCTGTTGTTTATTGTTGTGGTGGTCCTCACCGGGACCGTAGGTTACGTCGTAATCGAAAGCTGGTCTGCCTTCGATGCTCTTTATATGACGGTCACCACTATCACCACTGTTGGGTTTGGAGAGACACATCCTCTGTCGGATGCGGGAAGGGTCTTCACCATTTTCTTGATCGTGTTCGGTGTGGGTACCATACTTTATACTTTCAACAATGCCGCCAGGATAGTTATTGAAGGCGAGATACAGGAAATTTTCGGGAGGAGAAAAGTGGAAAAGAGGATCAAGGAACTGAAAGACCACTATATTGTCTGCGGCTATGGGAGAATGGGGATAGTCATTTGCAAAGAGCTTAAAGATAAGGGCGCCAGGTTTGTTGTGATTGAAAAGGCGCCTATGCCGGTCGACGCTTTTGATAGCGACGTGCTCCTTGTCAGGGGGGACGCCACCCGTGACGATACGCTAAAACAGGCAGGAATCGAGAGGGCAAAAGGTCTCATATCGGTGCTGCCTACGGATGCGGAAAATCTGTACGTGGTGCTGAGCGCAAAAGTGCTCAATCCCGATCTCAATATTGTTGCGCGAGCTGGCGAGGAAGGCTCTGAGCAGAAGCTGCTGAGGGCAGGAGCAGATAGGGTTGTTTCACCTTATCATATCGGCGGGTTGAGGATAGCCCACACTGTGCTTCAACCTTCGGTTGTGGATTTCATCGAATTTGCGACGAGGTCAGGTAATATCGATCTCCAGATGGAAGAGATTTCCGTGAGTGAGGGCGCAGGCATCTCGGGCACAACCCTTGATCAATGCGGCATCGGTCGTGAATTGGGCATAATTATTGTGGCGATAAAAAGGACCGGTGGTGAAATGAAGTTTAATCCCACATTCAGAACGGTGATAAGACCAGGTGACGTGCTTATCGCATTGGGGGAAAAAGACAAGCTCAAGATACTGGAAGACATGGCCGAAAAGAAGTGATTCTATCCGGAGTCCGTCTCGAGCGCACCTTTCAGGAAAGCCCCGGCCACCTTCGGGTCTAACCGTGTATTTAGTTACTGGTGCACAGCTCAGTGAGTGAGGCAGATTATTTTACGAGCAGTTTTCCTTTGCCTTCTGCTATTACCCTTGAATCAGGGCCTGTAATATGAGCAATAGCTTCTATGAGCTTTTTACCGGTCTTCACGACTTCTGCCTCGACCAAGGCGTTCTCGTCCGTAAGAAGGGGACTCCTGAACCGCACACTGATCTCAGCGGTGACTGCGTGAACTCCGTGTGCAAGGACCGCCTTTATCATTGCTTCATCTAGGACAGCGGCAATGATTCCACCGTGAATTATGCTCTTATATCCCTGGAAAGTTCTTCCAAGAGTAAATTCTGCCGATGCAGTCTTTCCGATGAAGGAAAAAACAAGGTTGAGCCCGCTGGGATTATGTTGCCCGCACACAAAGCAGTAGTGGTCATCCTCAAGCAGTAGTTGGTTCTTCATTTTTCCGGCACAAGAAAGAGAGGATCCATTGACCCCGCCCTTACTTGTTCATCATATCCAGGAAGTCCTTGTTGCTCTTTGTGCCGGTAAGCTTCCCGAGGAGGAATTCCATGCTCTCCACGGTGCTGAGGGGGTTAAAGACCTTTCTGAGTATCCACATCTTGTTCAGCGTGTCTTTGTCGACGAGGAGTTCTTCCTTTCTCGTCCCGGAAGCATTAATGTCTATGCTCGGGAATATCCTCTTGTCCACCAGCTTCCTGTCGAGATGCAACTCCATGTTGCCAGTGCCCTTGAACTCTTCAAAAATGACATCGTCCATCCTGCTCCCTGTGTCCACAAGGGCAGTTGCCATGATGGTGAGACTGCCGCCGTCCTCAATGTTCCTGGCAGTGCCGAAGAAACGTTTTGGTTTCTGAAGTGCGTTTGCGTCAAGACCTCCCGAGAGTACCTTACCGCTGGCCGGGATGACCGCATTGTAAGCCCTTGCAAGACGCGTGATGCTGTCAAGTAGGATCACTACGTCACGCCTACTCTCGACCAGCCTTTTTGCCCTCTCAATGACCATTTCCGCGACTTGGCAGTGTCTCTGAGGAGGTTCATCAAAAGTGGAGCTGATGATTTCGGCCGTTGAAACCTGGCGCTTCCAGTCGGTGACTTCTTCAGGCCTTTCGTCAATAAGCAGTATGATGAGATGGATCTCTTTATGGTTCTTTTTTATCGCCTTAGCGATGGACTGGAGGAGCATAGTCTTGCCTGTTCTAGGCGCTGCCACTATCATTCCTCTTTGCCCCATTCCAATAGGGGTAATCAAATCCATCACCCTCGTAGAATAGTCGCTGGAACTGTATTCCAGCTTTATACGCTCAGTTGGATAATAGGGAGTAAGGTTATCAAAAAGGGATCTGCTTATGTTGTCCTCCGGGGATTCGTGGTTTATGGCTTCGACTTTCAGAAGAGCGAAGTAACGTTCACCTTCCTTGGGAGGCCGTATCTGGCCCGAGACAAGATCCCCGGTTCTCAAATTGAATCTCCGTATCTGAGACGGAGAAACGTATATGTCATCCGGGCTGGGCAGATAGCTATAATCTGGCGACCTTAGAAAACCGAAACCATCGGGAAGGATCTCAAGTACGCCTGCTCCGAAGACATTTCCGGTCTTTTCTATCTGGGCCTGGAGTATTGCGAAGATCAGGTCCTGTTTCCGCAGGCCCACCGCGCCTTCCACGTTCAGTTGCTGAGCAACCTTGGTGAGGTCGCCGATAGTCTTTTCTTTCAATTCTGAAATTGAGATGTTTTCCATTATGTGTACCTCTTTGGATTAATTATGTCCGGTGGTATTTTACCCGGTAGGTCATTACCTATCCAGGGGGGTTATTGCTGAAGATGCATCTTTATATTGTATTTACCTTATCGGAAAAAGTGTTTTTTGTCAATACCCCTGTCTCTCGGGGGATCGGAGCGTTGCGTGTGGGGCATACTTTGTGTGGGTGTGCCGCTTCACACGAAGGATGAATCCAGCTCGCATTAGATAGTATGACGAATGAGCCATACGGGTATCTGTGAACAGTGATCTTACGCAATATTGCATCATCAGGCTTAAGGTAACTTACATGAAATATATTTATGCGCTGGGAGTACTCATTTAAGTGATTGTAGGGTGTTTTATGAATAAAGCGTAATTTGTCGCCCATTATGATCATCCTCGAAGGTAATGTCCATTGCCGCGAACTAGACAAAATCAGCTATCCTTGCCTACACAATGGTCCATGCGGTCATCGAG
>CAZNTS010000249.1:0-13756 GCA_964576045.1 uncultured Nitrospiraceae bacterium
AAGAATCCAAAAAGTTCCAAGTGCAAAAGAAAAAATCCCCGTTTACTTTTGCGCTTTTGAACTCCTGATCTTTGTTAAATGAGCCGCGATGGATTCGAACCATCGACCCACGCCTTAAAAGGGCGTTGCTCTACCTACTGAGCTAGCGGCCCTCAGAAACTAATAGGATACACACTACATCTGAGCCTTGTCAATGAGTCAACTGGCCGAAATCATGTATAATCACAGGTATAAGACTCTGATTAATTTCTATTGTACCCCGGTCAAAGTATAGCACTGTTTCCTTCATTAACATATCCGCATGGTTTCAGCTGCAGGCGCCATGAACTCCCGGCGGCTTCTGCCGGGTCTCTCTTCGATGGTATAATACGTTGTGCAATCACAAGCATATATTGAGGGTGCCCTATGAAAGTCGGAGAGGAGCTGATCAAGGAAGGGCTAATCACGAGGGAGCAGCTGGAGAACGCCCTGCAAAGACAGGTCCAGTTTGGGGGCAGGATAGGCACCAACCTGGTAGAACTCAAGTTTCTCAGTGAAAACGAGCTCACGAAGTTTCTTGGCAGGTATTTCAAGGTCCCCCCGATATCCCCGGAGATGATAGCCTCCATAGAAGATGAGGTGGTCAAATCTGTGGATCCCCAGGTCGTGCAAAGATACAAGATGCTGCCTTTCAAGAAGGACCGTAAAAGGCTCCATGCTGCATTGCTCAACCCTAATGATATAAAAGCGATCGACGAACTGAGGTTCGTCACAGGATACGATATTATCCCTTATGTAATTACAGAACTAAGGCTCCTGTACGCACTCGAGAAGTATTACGGCTTAAAGCGCGCACTCAGGTATGTCAGCGTGGTTGACCGGCATGCTCCGGAGGCAAAGGTCGAAGAAGAGTCCATTGACAAGATAAAGGCCGCTTTCGCCGGGGTCAGCCAGACCGAGGAGATTGCCGGGATACTCATACAGGCTGCATACAAAATCGCGGAGAGGGTCGCTGTCTTTATCATAAAGGAGAAAAATATCACGGGCTGGAAAGCAAGGGGGATGAATGTTGAGGGGTTTTCAGTGACGGACGAGGAGCATTCGATTTTTTCTGATGTGCTGAGACGCAAGAGCTATTACAGGGGGCCAGTGCTCAACATAAATGGCAATGAGCCTCTGATTAAGATCCTTTCGGGAACGCCACGGGATGCATTGCTTATGCCTGTTGCTATAAGGGATAAGATCGCGGCACTCTTTTACGTTGACAACGGCAATCAGTCTGTTCTTGATGCGAATGTCGGGTACCTGTCGAAACTTGTTGGCATGGCCGGGGTCGCCTTCGAGATGATGATATTAAGGAAGAAGATTATGGAGATGTGATTCTACCGCTTCCTTAACCTTTGTCCGTATCTCCTCTACTCCCGCTGAAGCATCGAGCACCTTCATCCTTTCCGGCTCCCGGCGTGCCAGTTCGAGATAGCCGGCCCGGACCTTCTCATGAAAACGAATGTCTTCCCGTTCCATTCTGTCTACCTTGTTGGCGCCCTTGTTCCTCTTCAAGCCTGTCTCCACGTCCATGTCGAGCAGTAGCGTGAGGTCCGGCTTCAGCCCTCCCGTCACGATCCTGTCCAGCGTCCCGAGGAGGCCCATATCTATGCCTCTCCCGAAGCCCTGGTAAGCCATGGTCGAATCGCTGAACCTGTCGGTAACCACGATTTTGCCGGCTTTAATTGAGGGGAGAATCAGTTCGTGGATGTGCTGGCACCGGTCGGCATTATAAAGCAGGAGTTCAGTGAGGCCGACCATCTCTGTATGCTCGACCTTGAGGATCACCTCCCGTATCCTCAGACCGATGGCTGTTCCCCCGGGTTCTTCAGAGAGAACAACCGCAGACCCTCTGTTAGAAAAATACTCTGCTAGAAAGCGCGCTTGGGTAGTCTTGCCAGTGCCCTCGATACCCTCGAAAGAGATGAACAGACCCTTCACGCAAATGCCTCTTTAAGCCTCATGAGCAGCTGGCATATCTTGATCGCTTCTTCCACGGTGCGAGACCCGGCCCCACAGGAGGGGGTCAGGAGCGACCGTGACCTGAGCAGTTCCTGCGGGATATGTGCAGACAGGGCGTCCAGATTGCTGCTGAACCTCTGTATCACGGATTCCGGAGTTTCTGTGCCGATTTCGTCCGTGGTAGGAACAATGCCCCATGCAAGGTAGCCGCCGTTTGCCAGGAAGGTCTGTATCTCACTATGGTAGATGGCAAGATTTTCGAAGTAGTGGTAAGCATCGAAGTTCAGCACCTTTGCGCCGCTTTCGATGGCCAGGACCCAGTCCGCATTTGCGCAGCAGTGGATACCAGGGATACCCCCTGCTTCTGTGATAGCCGCGGTTGCTTCCGAGAGTAGCCGCAGTGTCTCTTCCCCGCTCACACTAAGATAAGTGCTGCTGCCCAGGGCGGACAGTATCGGCTCGTCAATGAATATGAAGACGCTATCGGCATAAGGCTTCAGCTGATCGACCTGCCATCTCGCCTTAGCCTGTAACAGCATCAGTGAGACCTGGCGAAGTTCCTCGTCAAAAAATATGAGTTTCCCTTCCCTGTCTTTCAGGCCCAGAGTAAAGGTCAGGGGCCCTGTTATCTGGCCTTTCACACATCCGAAATGCCTCCCTTTGATCATCCGGAGAAAAGTGTGAAGTCCCCTGGCGTAATCGTCCGAGATGGCTATCCTGGCCTGTTCACCGCACGCTTCATAGAACCGTTCGAGCTCATCGCTCGTGTTTCTGGACACAAGTATGGCCTTGCCATTCTTGTCAATGACGGTAAAAGGCATGCCCTCGGAGTACTGGGGTATCATCCATTCCAGGAAAGAGAGTTTAGGAAGCTGTGGCCAGAAAGGGATGTCGAAAGTCTGGAGAACCAGCCTGCAGGCCTCCTCTGCGTCGAGATGCGGTAGGCTGCCAATGCCGGTGGTCGAAAAGGGTTTAATCATTTAAAAATGATACATCAACATAGGGCTAAAGGCAATGAAAATGGGGAAGGTGAGTGGTATAATGAGACCATGAAACCGAGACTGTACCTAAGGCTTGGTGATAAGGTACATCATCTGAAATACTTTGCTTGGGGCAGTGGCGTTGTGGTGGAGGAAAGCCATTCCACCCTGGCAGGTGGCTTCTGCCTGGTAAGAGTCCTTTTTGATGATGGCGAAGAAAGGTCCTTCATCAATGACCTTGACAACTCATGCTGTTGTTATTACGCCGGTCTGCGTGCAATATAAAGTATTAAGTTAGGTATTTAATAAAACCCCATCAGTTAAAAGAAAAACTTGACAAATTAACTCCGGGATGCTTTAATTGCACTTATGATGCCACTGCAAAGTGCGATTGCAGAGGAAAGGCCGTCTGTTCTCGTGGTGGACGACCTATGTTCAAATCTTGAACTGCTGGAAGCGGTCTTTGTAAATGCCGGGTTCGAAGTCTTCAGTGCTTCAGATGCCTACTCGGCCCTTTCTATATTCGAGTCCCAGAAGGTCGACATTGCGATTCTGGACGTAATGATGCCCGGAATGGACGGGTTTGAGCTCTGCAGGAGACTGAAGTCAAAGGCCGATAAGATTTTTTTCCCCGTCATTCTTCTAACGGCCCTGACAGACAGAGAGAGCAGAATAATCGGACTCGAATGCGGCGCGGACGATTTTATCAGCAAACCCTTCGATACCGCAGAGCTTACCATCAAAGTGAGATCTCTCATAAGACTTAAGACCCTGCAGGATGAACTGGAACATTCGGAAAACGTTATTCTTACACTGGCGGTTGCCATGGAGGCAAGAGATCCCTATACTAGGGGCCACTCCACAAGGGTCGGTGAGCTATCGATGGCCTTTTCATCTTTTCTCGGATTTGGCAAGAAAGATCAAGAGACGATGAGAAAGGCAGGGATACTCCACGACATCGGAAAGATAGGGGTCAGCACCGACCTGCTCTGCAAGAGCGGAAAGCTGACCGCTGAAGAATTGGAGGCAGTCAAGCGCCATGCCGTTATTGGTGAAGAAATCTGCAAACCCCTTGTTTCTGTGAGAGGGATTCTTCCGGCCATCAGGCACCATCATGAACGGTGGGACGGCAAAGGGTTTCCGGACGGCCTGGCTGTTGAGGATATACCCTTCAATGCGAGGATGCTCTCCGTGGTAGATTCTTTTGACGCCATAGTTTCCAAGAGGCCTTACAGGGAAGAAAGGTCTGTTAATACGGCGCTAGAAGTATTAAAGAAGGAACAGCACGACGGACAATGGGATCCCAACCTTATCAGTCGTTTTATCGATATGATGAACCGGATGAAGGAGAACAGGATACAGGGATGGTTAAACTCGCAATAGCCGGGGGAAATATAACAGGAAGCACGGTCATGTCCATGCTGAAGGGCGACCCGGACATCGAGATAGTGGGGATATATGAGCATGAGACTGAGACGCCGGGGGCGGTCCTTGCCCAGAAGTGGGGTATTCCCCTTTTCTGCGACATCAGTGCCTTCGTTGCATCAGTCAGGCCAGAGATTGTCCTGAACGTGAGTGGCGATACAAGACTTAGTGAAGCCCTCAGAACGGCTTTTAGTCATGCAGATGTCATCGATGCAGCCGGAGCACGGTTTCTGTGGAAGACCATAGAGAAGCAGAAGAAGGCCATGATCGAGCTTTACAGGATGATCGATGATCAGAAGAGGATACTCGCAGTAACGGAGAATATATCGCGCGCAGAAAATATTGGCGCATTCATGAGGTTTGTACTCGAAAAGGCCCTTGAGATCAGCGATGCACCGGCTGGTAGCATCGCCCTTGCCGAAGATGGTGAGATGCAGCTCTTTGCCTCAAGGGGACTTAGCAAGAGGTTCTCCGAAAACGGACGCTGGAAGGTGATGCCGGGCGGTCTCACGGATGCTGTGCTGAAGAGGGGCGAAATCGAGGCGGTCAGTGACATCTCAGAGGTCGGATTTATGAACAACCCGGCCCTGATACGCGAGGGGATCAGAGCGGTCCTCGCATGTCCCATTGCGATTGATGGCCCCGTCCGCGGGATTATCTATATCGATGATTTCAAGACAAGGCAGTTTTCCGAGAGACAGAAACGCGCTATCAGACTTGTCGCCAAGGTCATCGGCCTGGTACTCGACAGGCCAGGTCTGCTCAGGAAGCTGAAAGAGCATGGGGAGGAGCTCTCGAGACTTCGGGAGGAGATCGAGGAAAAGGTCAGGGAGAGGACCGAAGAACTGGAGAGGGTTAACAAGGAGCTTCAGAGCGCAAGCCAGCATAAATCAAGGTTTATCGCAAACATGAGCCATGAGTTGAGAACGCCGCTCAATTCCATCCTGGGTTTTTCTGAGGTGCTGGCGGACCAGACCTTTGGAGAGCTGACTGAAAACCAGGAAAGATATGTGAGGAATATCCATTCCTCGGGTAAGCATCTTCTGGAACTGGTAAACAACGTCCTTGATATAGCCAAGATCGAGGCCGGCAAGTATGAAATGAGCTTTGAGACGTTCCCCATAGAAGACATGTTTGCTGAGATCTTCAGCATAATGAGGCCGATGGCGGAGAAGAAGGCCATTGCACTGAACCTCAGCATAGCAGATAACATGGATACCCTTACAGCGGACATGATGAAGCTCAAACAGGTCTTCTATAACCTCATCTCCAACGCGATAAAGTTTACTCCTGAGGGCGGAAAGGTCGGGGTCTCCGTCGAAACGGAAGAAGGCTGGGGTGATTCGGAAGATCAGGTGTTCGCCAGATTCAAGGTGAGCGATACCGGAGTAGGGATAAGGCCCGAAGATGTCGGGAGGATCTTTGATGAGTTCGAACAGGCTGATACTGCTTTTTCGAGGCAGTACGGCGGCGCAGGCCTGGGCCTTGCACTTACAAAAAAGCTGGTGGAACTGCACGGGGGCAAGATCGCTGTAGAGAGCAGGCTTGGGGAAGGAAGCACCTTCACGGTCCTCATCCCCCTTGTAACACATGTGGAGACTAAGGATGAAGAAGAGGTCGAGGCAATCAACCTTAATTTCCCTTGGGCAAATGAGAAGGCGCCGTTAATCCTGGTGGTGGAGGACGATGCAGCCAGCGCAGAACTCCTTACTATCCACCTCACACAGTCAGGATATAAGGTGGCCCATGCGTTTGACGGGGAAGATGCAATCCAGAAAGCTATGACCATGAGACCTTTTGCTATCCTCCTGGACATCATGCTGCCCAAGAAGGACGGATGGGAAGTGCTTCAGTCATTCAAAAGTAACGAAGTCACTTCCCATATACCTGTACTGATCCATTCGATTATCGATAACAAGGACCTGGCCTTTGCACTGGGCGCCACAGATTATCTGTTGAAGCCCCTTGACAGGGATTCGCTTCTGGACAAGCTCCATGGCCTCAGCATCCTGCAGGGCAGAACGCACCCCGTTACTATACTCATGATAGATTATACGGGTGACACGGAGTCGCTGAAAGAGTCTCTGAAGCCTCAGGAGTTCCTGGTGTATTCGGCTAAAGAGGGGAAAAGGGGCCTGGAGCTCGCCACAGCATTAAGGCCGGATGTGATACTGCTGGACTTCGAACTGCCTGACATGCTTGGCTTTGACGTGGTCAGGGAACTGAAGGAGAACTCTTCGACGCGCAACATCCCAATATTCATTCTTACGGAAAAGGACCTCTCAGTTGAGGAAAGATTGAGCCTCATGGGGAAGATCGAAAGGATCATCAAAAAGCACAAGTTCGATGTGAAGGAGCTCATCGACCATATAACGGAGATTGAGATACTCTATCCGAAGAGGGCCGGGCTGGTGGACGAGCTTACCGGGATATTCAACCACAGGTATTTTAATCTGAGGCTGGCGCAGGAGGTCGAGCGGGCAACGAGGTACAAGCAGCCCCTGAACCTGATCGTCCTCGATGCGGATTTCTTTGGTCAGTACATCAGAAATAACGGGGATCAAAACGGCAACCTCGTACTGAAGAAGATCTCGGAACTCCTTACAAAGAATATACGCGGCTCTGATGTGGTGGTACGATACGGCGGGGATGCCTTTGCGGTCATACTCCCCAATACCGTTCTCTCGGCAGCCCTCTCTCTTGGAAACAGGTTTAGCGCCATCATCAGGAACTATCCCTTCTCGCATGAGGAGAGCCAGCCAAAGGGCAGACTCACTGTGAGTGTCGGCCTTGCTTTTTTGGACGGGGAGACGCCTGAAGAGCTTATCATGTGCTGTGAGACGGCCCTTGCCCAGGCGATCAAGAAAGGTGGAGACAGGGTCGAGATCTATTCCAAAGAATGGGAGGCAAAGCAAGAAGCCACTAAAAAGACTGATGATGTGATATCATAGAGCTGTCGGCCATGTTTCAGGTCATTGAGCAGTGAACCGCAAAACGGATATTTTCTTTGACACCTTCACAAGCCCTCTGGGCGTACTCTTTATCGTTTTTTCCGGGAAGGCCCTGGCAGGGATACGGTTCGAGGGAGAGGGTAAACCTCCTTATGCCCGGGGTAAAGGGGCCGAGAATTTCAAGAAACAGCTAATGGATTATTTCAGCGGTGCGTTGAAGGATTTCAATCAGTCTGTCCTTTTTACCTCGGGCACCGAGTTTGAGAAGAAGGTCTGGCTCGCACTCAGAGGAGTCCCCTACGGGGAGACCAGGACTTATAAGTGGCTTGCGGAAAAAGTCGGCAGTCCAAAGGGTTCCAGGGCAGTTGGGCAGGCGTTGAGCAGAAATCCGGTACCCATCGTGATACCCTGCCACCGTGTGATCGAATCGGACGGCTCATTAGGTGGGTACTCTGGGGGCATAGATGTCAAGAGAAGACTGCTCGACATGGAGTACTATTATCTCATGGGCGGGTAATAGGACGGGCCTGTATCCTTACCTTATGTATGCCTCCGTGACGTACCTCCTCATCATCCTGTGTGAATTGAAGTAGTAAGCGTTCTTACCTATGGCGTTCTGCATTATCCTTATCCAGGTACGACGGTCGTTTTTGAAGGTTGGAATGATGATGTTCTCAAGTTTATTGTAAAGGTCTTCAGCGTCCCTTGCGTCCATGCCGCTCTCTCCCACCTTGTTCTCGGAGGGCTGTGGCCCTATGGCCCAGCCGGTGAAATTCTCTATATGGCCCTCGATCCACCAGCCGTCCAACACGCTGAAATTCGGCACACCGTTATGGGCTGCCTTCATGCCGCTGGTCCCTGACGCCTCGAGAGGTCTGAGCGGTGTGTTGAGCCAGAGATCAACTCCGGACACGATCTTCAGAGCTGTGGCCATATTGTAATTGCTGAGGTACACGACCTTGATGGTGTCCTTCAGTTTTTCTCTGATCTCGAAGATCCTTTGGATGAGCAGCTTGCCTGCATCGTCCTTTGGATGCGCTTTACCGGCATAAACTATCTGCAACTTGCCTGCACCTATCCTCTTCAATCTTTACATATCGCTAAAGAGGAGGTCAGCGCGTTTATAGGCGGTCGCCCTTCTCGCGAAGCCGATGGTCAACATGTCGGGGCTCAGCTCCGTTCCTGTCTGGGATAATACGAATGCACACAAATCTTTTTTTGCCTCCATATGGACAGCCCAGATTTCTTCGTCGGGTATGCGACCTATTCTCACGAATAATTCGGGCTCATTAGCCCATCCCGGAAGGTACTTGTCATACAGTCTTTTAAAACTCTCGCACGTCCACGTATACGAGTGCACCCCATTGGTGATGGCGTGTATCTGATATCCCGGAAACATGTTCTGGGAGACTTCCCGGTGTTTTTTTGCCACCCCATTCACGAATTCGCTAAGGTTTAGGGCCAGGAGCGTCATGTTAAGGCTGTCATTGCCAGCCAGGTCTTTCAGCACATTCAGAGGTATAAGCTCTCCCATCACCTTCAGCACGATGTCATAGGAGAATTTGTCGTGTCCCGCCTCCACAGGAGTATGGGTGGTGAAAACGCAGAGGTCTTTAATCTTCTCCACATCCCATACCAGACGTTCGTCCCAGACCTCTTCGATGTCTCTTTTGTGCTCTTTCAGCAATTCAAGGGCCAGGAGGCTCGCATGCCCTTCGTTCATATGGTATTTCTTTATCGTGAAGCCCAGACGCCTGAGCATCCTAACGCCGCCGATGCCAAGCACTATCTCCTGTTTTAGTCGGTAGGCCTTGTCCCCGCCATAAAGCGCGGATGTAATGTCGCGGTCTTCAGGCCTGTTCTGAGCCACGTCGGAATCAAGGAAGAAAACGGGTACATTGCCTTCTGTCAGGCTTTTCACTTCATACAGCCAGGCCTGTACTAAGACGTCCCTGCCCTCTATCTCAACCGTAACCTTTTCAGGCAGGAGTTCCATAAACTGTGAGGGATTCCACTCTTCGGGCTCTTCTGTCTGTCTACCCCTTTCGTCCAGCACCTGGCGGAAGTAGCCTTTCTTGCTGATGAGGGTGACCGCAACCATCGGGAGCCTCAGGTCAGCCGCTGATTTAATCGTGTCGCCGGCAAGCACGCCAAGGCCGCCGCTGTAAGTGGGCATCTCGCTTCTGATGCCTATCTCCATAGAGAAATATGCGATCTTCTGCTCTTTGGTAAGCTTCTCCAGGCGGTTATTCATACGATGGTCCATTGCTGCGGCAGAAATAGTCTCTCATATGTAGCCATGGCAAAGCTGTCCGTCATGCCGGCGACAAAATCGCATACCAGTCTGTGTTTGTTCGCCTTCTTTTCGGAAGGGATGTCCCGGAAGACCTCTTCGATATGCCCAAGATAATATTCGTAGAGATCGCGTAGTATTTTTTTTGCTTTCCTGAGTTCTACCATTATCCTGTCGCTTTCATACACACGCTCGAAGAGGAAATCTCTCAGCCTGTATATGGCCGAAGAGACCTCTTCACTCATGGATAGCCCCCTCAGTTCAGCATCCAGCGAGTGAAAGATTACATCCTTCACCATCGTATCGATTCTTCGGGAATGGTCTTCCCCAAGCGTTTTCAGGATATCCTTTGGGATGTCGGATCTCCTTATTACGTCGGCCCTCAATGCATCGTCAAGGTCATGATTAACATAGGCAATGATGTCAGATATCCTGACCGCGAGGCCTTCGAGCGTCTCGGCCCTCTCGGCGCGGGTATCCGGGATTATCATGCCCTTACCCTTGGAGTGTTTCACGATACCGTTCCTGACCTCGTGGGTAAGGTTCAGGCCCTCGCCATTCATTTCGAGGAAATCGACGACCCTCAGACTCTGTTTGTAATGGTCAAATCCGCCCGGGTGGATTTCCCTCAACACTGATTCGCCTGCATGTCCGAAGGGCGTGTGGCCTAGGTCGTGACCGAGCGCAATGGCCTCGGTGAGGTCCTCATTGAGTCTCAGCGCGCGCGCAATGGTCCTGCCGATCTGGGAGACCTCCAGGACATGAGTGAGCCTCGTGCGGTAGTGGTCGCCCCGGGGCGCGAGGAAGACCTGGGTCTTGTGCTTCAGCCTCCTGAACGCCTTAGAATGGATGATCCTGTCCCTGTCCCTTTGAAAACAGGTCCTGATATCTCCTTCTTGTTCGTGCCTCAGTCTTCCCTTGCTCTTTGAGCTGAAGCAGGCTTTGGGATGGAGAATCTTTTTCTCTATCAGCTCCGTCTGTTCACGAATAGTAATCATTGGATGACATCTACTATAACACTCTTCAGTTCTGGTTTATCAGGACCTATTTCAATGCCTGACAGGAACGTGGCTTCGGCCTCACCGGCCTGCTCCTCGCTCTGATAATAGAACATGGCGATCTGCTCCCCTGCTTTAACATAATCCCCCAATTTCCTGTTCAGGATCATACCTGCCGCATGGTCAATAGTGTCGGTTATTTTTTTCCGTCCTGCGCCGAGGAGCACGGTGGCTGTCCCGACCTTCTCTGCGTCCATCTTTCGGATATAGCCTTGCCTGTCGGACTGTACCTGCTTCATCAGCTTCGCTGCAGGCAGGAGGGAAGGTCTGAGTATCGCTTCCACATCACCGCCCTGGGCATCCACCATCTCGATAAACTTCTTGAATGCAGCTCCGATATTGATAAGCTCGGCCAGGCCCTTCTTATACTCATAAATGCCGGCTAGTTCCCTGCCGGCAGCCTGGAAAGTGAAGCCGGCTGTCCTGACTGCGATCTCTATCATCCATGCTCCGAGCGTAAGGGTCACTTCCCTGAGGTCGTCAGCCCATTTCCCGCGCAGGGCCGAGATGCATTCCTTTATTTCGAGGCTGTTGCCCACCGTCTTTCCCAGTGGCTGGTCCATATCGGTCAGAAGGGCAACAGTCTTCACTCTCCGCGTATTACCGATCTTCACCATGAGCTTCGCAAGGTCCCTTGCCTCCGTGACAGTCTTCATAAATGATCCTGAGCCTACTTTTACGTCCAGGACCAGACCGTCAAGGCCCTCTGCCAGTTTTTTCGACATGATGCTCGAAGCAAGGAGGGGCATCGAATCAATAGTGGCTGTCACGTCCCTGAGTGCGTAAAGTTTTCTGTCTGCGGGTGCGATCTCGTCTGTCTGTCCCATGATCGAGCAACCGATATGCGTAAGGTTATCCTTCAATTCAGCGATGGAGATGTCGGTTCTGAATCCAGGGATCGATTCAAGTTTGTCAAGGGTGCCCCCGGTATAGCCGAGGCCTCTGCCGGCAATGCCGGGTATGACGATGCCAGCTGAAGCAAGAAGCGGAGCCAGTATAATGCTCACTTTGTCGCCGACCCCGCCGGTAGAGTGCTTGTCTATCTTGGGGCGTGCTATGTTGGAGAGGTCAAGCACCGAACCTGAATCGAGCATAATCCCAGTGAGACGGATGGTCTCCGTCTCACTCATCCCTCTGAAAAAAACTGCCATGAGGAAGGCGGAGACCTGATAGTCGGGGATTTCGCCCCGGATGTAACCGCTTATGACATAGTGTAGTTCGTCATATGTGAGTTCGTGCCCATTGCGTTTTTTCCTGATAATGTCATAGGCTCTCATTTTTTTCATTCAAAGTATAACACAAGGTATTTGCCTCGCGAATGCGGTTGCCGTGAGAAAAGTCCTTTGTGATACAATTATGCATGCAAAGTAAGAAAGGGAAAGTCTATCTCGTCGGTGCAGGCCCGGGAGACATTGGTCTTCTGACCGTAAAAGGATTAAAGTGCCTGCAAAGGGCTGAGGTCGTTGTCTATGATTTTCATCTAAATGCCCAGGTCCTCAATTACATCAACCAGGATGCCGAGTTTATCTACGCGGGGAAAAGGGGCGGTCACCACACCATGACCCAGGACGAGATTAACGACGTGCTGGTCGAAAAGTCGAGTGAGGGAAAGGTCGTTTGCAGGCTGAAGGGGGGCGACCCCTTTGTCTTTGGCCGGGGCGGTGAAGAGGCAGAGGTCCTTGCTAAACGCGGGATCCCTTTTGAGGTGGTCTCTGGCGTGAGTTCGGCAATTGCAGCCCCTGCTTACGCGGGCATTCCACTTACTCACAGGCTGTATTCTTCATCATTTGCAGTGATCCCTGGCTACGAAGATGCCACTAAAGAAGAGTCTGCCATTGACTGGGCCAAGCTCGCGACAGGCGTCGGTACACTTGTGGTCCTTATGGCCGTGAAGAACCTCGACAAGCTTGTGGAAAAGCTTATTCGGAACGGCAGAAGCCCAGAGACCCCTGTAGCAGTTGTGAGATGGGGGACGCGGCCTGACCAGAAAACCATTGTGAGCAGTCTAAGGGAAATCGTATCGGAGGTGCAAGGGAAAGAAATAAAGCCTCCTGCAGTGGTGGTCATCGGTGATGTGGTGAGGCTTAGGAGCACCCTCAGGTGGTATGAGGATAAGCCGATGTTCGGTCACAGGATACTGGTTACAAGGGAGCGTTCCACAGGCTTTGAGCCTTTGGAAGAACTGGGCGCCGAAATTATCGAATTTCCGACCATCGCAATCGCACCTCCTGCAACCTATGAAGAGCTAGATGGTGCAATTGAGAGAATCGGCTCGTACTCCTGGATTATTTTCACCAGTGCAAACGGCGTGAAATATTTCCTGGACAGGTTTTTCGAACAGGGCAATGACATCCGCGACTTGAAAGGATTGAAGATATGTGCCATAGGGACAAAGACGGCGGCAGAGATAAAAAGATACGGGATGAAGGTAGATCTAGTGCCAGAGGAATTCCGTGCAGAGGGGCTCATCAAGGCGATAACTGTAGAAAGTTCAAAGTTCAAGACTCAAGGTTCAGGTAAGAACGCTGAACTATTAAAGGGAATGCGGTTTCTCCTGCCGAGGGCGGAAAAGGCCCGGGAGGTATTTCCCGATAAGGTGAGGGAGTTGGGCGGAGAGATCGATGTCCCAGTCACATACAGGGCGGTGAGGCCCGAAGTTCATGGCAGACGGCTTAAGAGGTTTCTGAAAGAAGGACGGATTACAATCGCGACCTTCACAAGTGCGGCCACGTTCAATAACTTTGTCAGCATGATAGGCAGTGATGCATTTGCGCTTCTGGATGGTGTCTCGATAGCGGTGATAGGTCCGGTGACTGCGAAGGCGATCGAGAAGGCGGGTCTGAAGGTCGATATCATGCCGAAGGAAGCCACTATCGAGGCAATGGTGGATGAGATCATAAGGAAGAAGGCGAGGCATGACTCATGATCTGCCGTAATAGGATTTTTCCGCCCTCTTTCGCGGACCTGCGCCTTTATCTGTTTAGGTTATCTGTCTTTGACTGTTTGTCTTTGGTCTAGCTGCGGATTGCCACCCGCTTAACGTTACTGAGGGATGAAAGATCT
>CAZNTS010000250.1:0-2797 GCA_964576045.1 uncultured Nitrospiraceae bacterium
CCATGGGCGACAGAGCTATGCCGCACGCGAGGCTGCAAGTTGCTGATTCCTGGTGGGCCCAGCAGGACTCGAACCTGCGACCAACGGATTATGAGACCGCTGCTCTAACCAACTGAGCTATGGGCCCACGCCGTAAGTATAGGCGAAAAGGAGATTCGTTGCACACTACCACGCGATGCTCGCAGCAGCAGGCACTGGCGCAGTCTCTTTCGGCGGAACCTCTGACCCCCGCTGCTCCCGAATCAGCATCGCCGTGCGGGTCTTACGGCAGAGCTGCGATGACCTTCCGGTACTCGCCTTCTGTAAATGCGCGGACGGTCTCCGACCTGACACTCCCCTTTGAGCCTGTCGCGAGAGCCACTTTGGCGATCGCCTCATCGTTGGGTGCCTCGGAAACGATGATCAGGTCATATTGCCCCGTCACCATGTAGAAGGCCTTCACTTCTCCGCCCGCAGATTTAACGAGTTGCTTGAACGCCTCGAGCCGTGCCGGACTTTCCTTGATTTTCTCGATGCCTTGCTGCGTCCACCGTGCCAATGTGATGTAGGTAGGCATGGTCCTGTCTCCTTTTATGCGGGATTTCTCTTATCTTTTCAGGCGTAAGGTCATCATACACCACGAGCCGAGGACATGCAACGCTCGAGCCGCCCTCGGACATCACATCCCGAAGGATTTTTCTTGACTTCCAGACCCCGTTTCTGCAACATATGGCTATGTCATATATGGAATCAAGAATTCTCGATCGAGAGTTGAAGAAAGGCAGCGCCGAGTTGTTGATTCTTTCCCTGGTGGAAACGCGACCCCGGCATGGCTACGACATCAGCAAACTGATCGAGCAGCGCTCGGGAGGCGCGTTGCGTTTCCACGTTGCCTCGCTTTACCCGTTGCTTTATCGCTTGGAGAAGCGCGGCTGGATTCAGGGCCGGTGGGTGGAGAAGGCCGGCCAGCGGCGACGGCGGTATTACCGCCTCACCCCGGAGGGGCGGAAAGTTTTGGCTTCACAGCGCCACGGCTGGCAGGTGTTCGTCGAGGCCATCAGTCGTATCACGGAGGTCGAACATGCCTGATAAATAGTAAATTGTGAATGGTAAATTATGAAACCGAGTCCAGCGATTGGTTATCGTCATCATAGTTGGTGATTTTCCCACTGGTTCGGTGAAGGAGCATTTATGCGGGACTGGAGCGGGGAAGTAAGGAGGTGATTGGCGGGCTTGGATCTGCCTCCGGCGCGCGAAGCGGAGATCGTCGAGGAAGTGGCGCAGCACCTTGAGGATCGTTACCAAGAGTTGGTGGGCGGTGGGGCCACAGAAGAGGAAGCCCGTCGAATGGCACTCGAGGAGCTGAGCGACGAGGAACTACTTGCGCGCGGTCTACGGCAGGTGGAGGAAGAGGTAACGCAGGAGCCCATGGTGCCGGCCGGAGAAGGTAAAGGCAACTTTCTTGTGAGCATCTGGCAAGATGTTCGCTACTGCTTGCGCACGCTGAGGAAAAACCCGGGCTTCACGGCAGTGGCCGTCATTACACTTGCCCTTGGGATCGGAGCAAACACCGCTATTTTCAGCTTCATTAACGCCATTATGCTCCGCTTCTTGCCGATTCGTGACCCGCAGCAGGTGGTTATATTGAAGTGGACCGCGAAGCGGCCGCCCAAAACGCATGTTTTCTACGGGTGGGGCGGCTGCCCAATTAAACCCAGTGATCCTGGCGTTGCGGGTTGCTCATTTTCTTACCCGATGTTCGAGCAGGTGCGAAACGGAAACAAGACCTTTACTGCCGCCTTCGCTTTTGCCCCGACCCGTCTGACAGTGAATACTAATGGCAACGTCGGCTTCGCCAGCGGCGAATTGGTTTCCGGAGAATTCTTCCCCGCGCTTGGGGTGCGCGCTCTGGCTGGCAGGATGCTGGGTCCGGCTGACGATGGAACCGACGCCTTGCCCGCCGTGGTACTCGGATACGGTTATTGGAAGAAACAATTCGGCGGCGCTGCTTCGGCGATAGGAAAGTCGATTGTCATTAATGACACTGCATTCGCCGTTGTCGGTGTTGCGCCGCCCGGATTCGTCGGGCTGGACCCCGGAATCGTGACAGACGTGTGGCTGCCCTTGTCAGCCGAGACACGCGTAAACCCGTTCTTACCGAAAGCCGCTGATGCCGCTTCCTTGTGGCTGCTGGTGGGTGCTCGTCTCAAGGCCGGAGTCACGACCTCCCAAGCGCAGGCGCCGACCCAGGTGATTTTCACTCGCGGCGTCACGAGCGGCCCGGAGCCGATGTTGAACCTGGCGGACTCGCCACACGTTGAGCTGGTGAGTGTCGCGCATGGTCTTGCTTCTCTCCGACAGAATTTCTCCGTGCCCCTCTTCCTCTTGATGGCGGCAGTCGGACCTTTGCTGCTGATTGCCTGCGCCAACGTCGCAAGCCTTATGCTGGCGCGAACCGCAGCTCGCGAAAAAGAGCTTGCAGTACGCTTTGCGCTGGGAGCTGAACGCAGACGGATTTTCCGCCTGCTTCTCACCGAAAGTCTCCTGATAGCGGCGGTGGGCGGGTTGTTGGGCGTTCTCTTTGCCTACTTGGGCGCAAGTTCCCTGGCAGACTTTGTTTCGGCGAACTGGTATCCCGCTTTGCAAATCAGCGTTCGCCCTGACATCAGGGTCCTTGGGTTCACAACTGCAATCGCCACGCTTACGGGAATTCTCTTCGGTCTCGCGCCTGCGCTGCGGAGCACTCGCATCGATGTCGTTCCGGCGCTGAAGGAAAGCGCATTCAATCCCCAGCGGAGCGCGCTTATTGGTCGGAAAC
>CAZNTS010000251.1:0-4508 GCA_964576045.1 uncultured Nitrospiraceae bacterium
GGCGTCTCGGGGATTAATACGGGAAACAATCTAATCTACCTCATAGTCGCTGCATTTCTGAGTTTCATGGCGATATCCGGTGTCTTCGGTAAGAGAAATCTCTCGGGCCTTGATGTCCTAATTGAGTTTCCGAAGGAAATATTCGCCGAAACAAACATCCCGGTCAAGGTCATTCTCAGGAACAAGAAAAGGTTTCTCCCTGCATTTCTAATTCGTGTGCACATACGGCACAGCGATGTGCTCTTCCCGTTTGGGGACATAAGGGGCGAAACGGCCCGCTACCTCTCTCTCTCTTTCCGCGAACGGGGGCGTTCACAGGTTGACGATATCTACCTGTCTTCCGTATTTCCCTTTAATTTTTTCATCCGCTACCGAACCATCCCTGTGGTCTTCGAAACGCTGGTTTTCCCCAGGGTAAAGAAGTGCGACTCCCTCGGGCTTTTCGACAAGGAGCAGAAATCCCCGGGAGAGGAGGTTGTGGACAGGACAGGTTACGAAGGGGACGTCGTCTCCGTCAGGGATTACATAGTTGGTGACCCCATAAAATATATCCACTGGAAGGCAAGTGCGAAAACAGGGCGGCTTCAGACCAAAGAACTGTCCTCGCTCTCTCGCCGGCCCGTTATCATCAATTTCGATACGCTCCCGATCAGAGATATGGAGGAACGGATCTCATGTGTCACCTATATCCTCCTGAAACTCTTCAGGCAGAATGTTCCCGTAGGTCTCCGGATCGGCGGCACCCTTCACAAGCCATCCTCTCAGGCTCGCGGGGAACGCGCGATGGCGCTCAGATCCGCCATGCTCACAAGGCTTGCTCTCTACCAAAAGGAGTAACTTACCATGACCGGCAGGTCTGTCAGGGTGGAAGATGCCGTCAAAGTGCTATCATTCGCCATCGCGTTCCTCGGCTTTCTCTCCGTGGTCCGCTACGTAGAACTATCGTATTCACTGGCCTTCGGCATCTTTTTCCTTATCTCCCTCCTCTTTGAATATCGGAAAAGGTTTCCAATCCCCAGGTGGTTGCTAACCTGTATGGCCATTGGGGTGATATGCCTTACCCTTCTGCGGATTAACGCCGATGATTTCATTAACCTGACCGTCTGCGCCCTGCTTATATTTCTCGCCATCAAGCTGCTAGGAACCAAGAAATTCAGAGATTATATGCAGATCTATCTCATCGCCCTGTTCCTCCTTATAGGTTCGGCATTACTCTCAACAGACTTCGAATTCGCACTCTATCTCATATGCATCATATTCCTGATCACCGCAGCAGTGGTGTTACTCTCATATTTTTGCCAAGACTCTACTTTGATGCTGCCGACATCCATTATCGTACGTATCGCTTCGAAGACTTTCCTGATATCTGCGGCCGTCATTCCCGTGACAGTCATCATGTTCCTCCTTCTTCCGCGTACCAGTTATCCAGTGTTCTACTTCCTGAACAAGGGGTTTGCAACCACCGGTTTCAGTGACGATGTCCGCCTTGGAAAAGTCTCAGAAATCCGGGAGGACTCTTCCGTTGCCTTCCGAGCCCATATGGAAAAGGTGCGTGACGAGCTCTTGTATTGGAGGGGCATCGTCCTAGATTATTTTGACGGCACCTCTTGGACGGCCCTTAAGAGTGAAGCAGGAAAGGAGGGTGAGCTGCGCGTGCCGGGAGTGAGGATAAGTCAGACAATATATCTTGAGCCCGGTGGAGCGAAACACCTTCCTGCTCTGGACAAGCCCACCTATGTATCCTTCAGATACGTGAGGAAGACTTCTGCACTGACTTACGCCTTACCGCAAAACATCTTCAGGAGAATACGATACGAATCCGTCTCCTCACCGTCCGATGTGCTTCCCGTCCGGAATATCGACAGGGAAGCATATCTGCAAATGCCCGACAGGGACTTCGAGCGGATAAGGGCCTTGGTTAAGACCCTCTCCTCCGGCAAGGACAGGGAGGATACGTCCCTGGCGATACTGCATTTCCTGCGAGGCGGAGAATACCATTATTCTCTTACCGATCTGCCCCTCTCCGATAACCCCCTTGAGGATTTTCTGTTCGTGCACAAATACGGCAACTGCGAGTACTTCGCTTCTGCCATGGCGGTGATGCTGAGGATAGCCGGAATTCCTTCAAGGGTTGTGGGCGGATATAAAGGGGGATACTACAATGAAGCAGGGGAATACTATCTCGTGCTGCAAAAAAACGCGCACGTATGGGTCGAAGTATATCTGGAGGACAAAGGATGGCTGCGAATAGATCCTACGCCTGCAGGGATCGAAAGCTTCGTGTCTGGGCCTTCGAACGAACTCTTTTTCAGGATCAGACTTCTTTTGGATTCAATGAATTATTATTGGGACGCATTGGTTATCAACTACGACTTCAGAAAGCAAGTATCACTTTTCCTCAGGCTTAAATCGATAATGACGATGCCCCGTCATCGCCTTTTCACTACTGCTAAGGAAGCTGCCTTGTATGTATCAGCATTGTTCGCAGTTGGTTTGGCAGTTCTTGCGGCCTATCGACTCACCCTTAAGAGAAAGACCCCGGATGAAAAGCTGCTGAACAGGTTCCTGAAAACGATGAAAAGATATGGCTATGAGAAGGGCCGGTCTGAAGGGCTGGAGGCATTCGTATCAAGGATCAGGGACGAGCATACGAAACAGAAGGCCTATGCATTTGTAACCCGCTTTGAATCCTATTTTTACAGAGACAGAAAATTGAGCGCTGACGAGATCAAAAGATTGAAACAAATCATTAAATGACAGAAGGCGGCTTACATAAACAGGCCGGCTTATAGCTCGATTATTTCCTCCACAATTTCTGTCCATACTGCGTATCCCTTTTCGCTGAGATGGATCCCATCGGACTGAAGGTAGTCCTTCATCACCACCCCCTTTTCATCAATGAATCTCTGGTAAAGGTCGATATAGTTAACCCCGTTATCTTTCGCGGTTTGTGCCAGCAAACGGTTCACCTCCTCAATAGATGCATTTGATATCCACGGTAACAAGGTGGGCAAAAGACTATGGGCGAAGAGACCCGCGTGGGGATATGCGGCAACTAGTACTTCCAGAATTTTTCTGTAGGAGTTGAGAAAATCCAAATCCTCCATTGCCAAATTGTTTATGCCGGTCATGATAAAAATCATGTCAAGAGACGGATGGTCAGTGATTATCCTCTGCAACCGCGAGAGAAGTTCTTCAACAGTCTCCCCCGCCCTTCCGAGATTGATGACCGAATGACTTAGAAAATGGCCCTGCCAGTCGAAGAATTCTATAAGGGAATCTCCGATGAAAAGTAGCTTTTTCACTAGTGCGGTCATGCCCTGAATGAGGCTAGATGATCTAAGGACTACTCAACATATCTATTACTGCCTCCTGGCAGGTCTTGGCAGCCAGAGTGATATCCCATTTGGACCTATCTCGATCCCCAACGATATTGCTTATTCCACGAATCTCTACCATCGGTGTTTTGTAGAGGGTGCATATGTGGGCGGCTGCTGCGCCTTCCATGTTCTCGCATATCGCACCGAATCGCTTCTGGAGCTCCAGCGCCCTTTTTCTCGTGCCCGTACATGTCGAGACTGTAACGAATGTGCCAGATCCTACGGCAATTCTTCCGGCAAAGGGTTGAGAACGAGATGCAAGAGATCTAAGTGCTTTCGCGAAGAACTTTTTATCGAGGTCAAACTCGTTAAAGTATTTTCTACCGCCTTTCACGACTAGGGGTATCCCGATAGAATCTGTTCCCTGAAATCCATCTTGTGTCAAAACTCCCTCGTCCCCGTACAGCTCCTTGTCGGCGACCGCTATGTCTCCAACTTCCAAGCCCGAGGACGGATACGCACCTCCTATTCCGAAAAGAATGAGAACATCCGGAGAGAATTTTTCGAGTAGAAGAGTTGCGGAGTGGGCCGCATTTGTCTTACCCATCCCGGAAACCATATAGACCACATGTTTACCGTGCATCCTACCCTCATAAAGAAACTCCTCTCCTGCAACAGTCGTTTTCTTCAGCTGTCCGATGAACAGCTTCCCCTCTTCAGGGACCGACGACATAAGTGCGATCACTGGCACTTTCATCAATCAAAATACCCGGCATGAGGCGCATTCGATGAAAATGATTTCAACCAACACCTTGAAATCCTTGAATTCCGACACGTTGCTCTCATTAATCTACGGTCCCAATATCTGTCGATAGTGAGAATTCTGAAACCGTTTCACTTTTGTGTGAGTTGAGGTTGATTCTATGCCCTCAGCTGTCCACTTCCGAAGACCACGTACTTTGTGCAGGTGAGCTCTTCGAGGCCCATAGGACCCCTAGCGTGTATCTTGTCCGTCGAGATCCCGATCTCGGCACCTAGCCCGAACTGATAGCCGTCATTGAGCCTCGTGGACGCGTTCACAAATACCGCCGAGGAGTCTACTTCCCGCATGAACCGCATTGCCCTGTCATAATTCATCGTAACAATGGCGTCAGAGTGGGCGGAACCATACCGCGTGATATGCTCCAT
>CAZNTS010000252.1:0-4945 GCA_964576045.1 uncultured Nitrospiraceae bacterium
TATATAGAGAAGCACACAGCCCACAAAGAGCTTGAATGTCCTTGGGTCCGGTAGATAGAGGACCCGGATGTAATAACCTATGAAGACACCTGGCAGGGTGCCTATGATCACCACCCATGTCAGAGGCCAGGCCATCCGTCCTTCCCTGATATAGCGGTAGACGCCGGCAGGGATGGCGACGATATTGAAGATGAAGTTCGTCCCGCTCACCGATGGGCTTGTGTAGTTCAGGTAACTCACCTGAAAGGGCAGGAGGAGGAATGCTCCAGAGACCCCGCCCATGGAAGTAAAGAAGGAAACCGACATGGCGACCAGAGGAGGGATGAAGATATTTGTCTTCACCCCGGAGATGGGAAAAACAAACTCAAGAAAATCCATTGTTATACACTCCGGCAAATCTTAGTTACGCATATTATATTGAATTGCGTATTCAATTTCCACCGGGGATTCTGCGAATAGATGAGGGTTGTACTACTCGCATGAAAGCGGTTCAGGTCCGATAAAAGGTGAGAGGGAGGTGCGAGAGCCGCGCCTTTGCACTCACGACCGGCCTATTTCGCATCAGCCCCCATATCTCCCTTCATAGAATTTCTTTATCTTCCCGATTTGCTCATTGCTCCTCCCTTTTATATTCTTTTCTTGTCGGACATACGGTTCCAGATACTTTTTTGCCAGTTTGTCGTAAAGTTCCGGACCAGCCATAAACTTCATTTCTGGCATGAGCTCGAATAAAACGTCTTCGAGACTTCGTACACCCTGTGCCAGTGGGCGTAGTCGGGTTCGATACGGCATTTTCAGCAGCTCTCAAGCTCTCTTGCCCGTGCCCTTAAGAAACTGTGAGGAGTACGGCAAGCAGAACATGAGCCTTTCGAGACATCAGGGTTAATCCTCCCGACACCTGTTCAACCAGATATGGCGGTCAAACTTTCTGTTCGCCAGAACTCTAATATTTGACCCGAGGCACTGCATGCAACCGATGGCAATGGGCTTAAAGCCTCCTATCACATGACCGAGAAAGATGGTTGTCCAGGGAATGAGGCATATCTCCTGCATTTGAGTGGTAGCCTGTAGTAATCGCCTAGACCTATCTCGGGCAGCATTGTCCGCGGTCCTGTGGTGCGTATAGCAGTCCATGCCATTATCCGCACGGTTAAGCGGCGAGCGTGCAAGAAGAAAAAGACATTGAAGCCATACTGGCCTTACGTCGATAAAACTGGTAAAGTCTATGGTACACGTCATAATGCTCTTAACATTCCACTTCGTCCCCTTTTCTGTTAAACTCTTATATGCCTACGGCCATCATCAAGGTCGAAAACCTCGTGAAGAAGTTTGGTACCCTTACTGCGGTGGATGATATTTCCTTTGAGGCTGAGGAGGGAATGATATTCGGTTTTCTCGGACCGAACGGCGCGGGCAAGACGACCACTATCAATATCCTCTGCACGCTGCTTTATCCCACTTCGGGCAGTGCCTCTATCTTCGGCTACGACTGCACTAGGCAGTCCTCGCAGGTGAGGAAATCTATTGGCATTGTCTTTCAGGATACTACGCTTGACAAGGATCTCACTGCATACGAGAACATGGTATTCCATGCTTATCTGTATGACGTGAAGAAACCGGAAAGAGGGCTGCGGATAAATGAGGCGTTGAACTTCGTTGGTCTGTACGACAGAAGAAATGATCTGGTGAAGAAATTCTCAGGCGGGATGAAGAGGAGGCTCGAAGTGGCGCGTGGGCTCATCCATCGGCCCAGGGTCCTTTTCCTTGACGAGCCCACCTTGGGGCTTGATCCACAGACCCGGGCGAACCTGTGGGACTTTATTGTCGAGCTTCCGAAAAAACACAAGGTCACAGTCTTCATGACGACCCACTACATGGAAGAAGCGGAGGTCTGCGACAGGATCGCCATCATCGATCACGGTAAGATCATCACCATCGGAACGCCAGATGAGCTGAAGAAGACAATAGGCGGAGATGTCATCTATATCAGGACTACCGACAACATGAAAGCCAGGAACGAGATCGAAAGGCTTTTCGGTGTTGACGTGTCCGAGCAGGAGGGCGAGTTGTTCCTTACTTCAATGAAGGGGGACGCCTGTATCCCGGAGCTCATCCGGGCCATGGGGGACAGTGTCCTCTCGGTCCGCCTCCAGAGACCGACGCTGAATGATGTCTTCCTTAAGATGACCGGGCGGGAGATACGGAGCGAGGACGCATCCTCAGGGGACACCATTAAGGAAGAAGTGCGTTCTTACAGGAGGCGGCATGGTGGAGGTTAACGCCATATATGTGCTCATCGTCAGGGAGTTCAAGAAATTTGTGAGGGAAAGATCCAGGCTCATTTCGACCATCGCGCGTCCTCTCATCTGGCTTTTTCTCGTGGGAGGAGGGATGTCAAGGCTGGTCTCTCCGGGTGTGGGCGTTACGAGTGGCGTGACTTACATGCAGTTTATTTTTCCAGGTATCCTCGGTATGACAATACTTTTCACCGCAATCTTCTCCTCAATATCTATCATCTGGGACAAGGAGTTCGGCCTGATGAAGGAGATCCTTGTTGCGCCAGTGTCGAGGCTCTCTATAGTGCTTGGGAAGGCGTTGAGCGGTACCATCATCTCGGTCATCCAAGCTGTAATAATACTCGCATTATTTCCGCTCCTCCGCATCAAGCTTGGGGTCTCCGGGATCGCAGAGGCGGTTCTGGTTTGCACGCTCCTCTCTTTTTGCATTGCGTCCCTTGGCATTGTAATAGCGACGTTCTATGAGAGTTTCGAGAGTTTCAGTGTCATCATGAACTTTATTGTGATGCCTATGTTTTTTCTTTCGGGGGCCATGTACCCCGTGAAGCTGCTTCCCGACGTTCTGAAGGTCCTGACCCGTGTGAATCCCTTCACGTACGGAATCGATGCCCTGAAACATGCAATATTCGGCGGCAGCATGCTAGATTTTTCTTTTATGACGGATATCAGCGTTCTGGCTGCCGCATCAGTTGTCTTTGTGTGCATTGCCGGGGCCGTGTTCGGGAGGAAAAAGTGATGTATAACCTGGCGAGCCTCGGAAGGATTTTCATCCTTCCCTGCTGATGGAGCAACAGGTTGCTGGATGATAAATCAAGCAAGAATACCTATGACCGCACCAGTCATACATGTAGCGAGGGTGCCTGCCACAATCGCCTTTATGCCGAGCTCTACGATCTCGTCGCGCCGTTCCGGCGCCAAGCTCCCGATGCCCCCGATGAGTATACCTAAGCTGCCGAAATTGGCAAAGCTGCTAAGAGCATAGGTCATAATCAAACGACTGCGAGTATCGAGGGCTTCCGGTGGAACTTTGGCGAGTTCGATGAAAGCGAGGAGCTCGTTAAGAATCGTCTTGGTACCCATGAGGTTACCGGCTGTCTGCGACTGGGACCATGGTATGCCGAAAAGCCAAACCACGGGTGCCATCACGTAACCTAGAAGCCTTTGCAAGGTGAGCGGCTGACCATCCACGTCAGGTAGCAAGCCAATCAGTATATTCGCCAGATACACCAGGGCCACCATCACCACAAGCATGGCAATTATGTTGAGGAGGAGGTGCAGTCCATCCATGGTTCCTTTGAATATCGCATCCATGGAGCTAGTTGCAGTCCGCTGGGGAACGAGACCGCCTGAAGTCTCTTCACCTGTTTCAGGCACCATTATTCGCGCAATCGTAACAGCTGCAGCCACGTGTATGAAGGATGCCATGAGAATATGGCCTAGGGGATTGGGTATTACACCTTTAAGGATTGTGGAATAGAGGATCATCACTGTTCCGGCAATACACGCCATCCCCACGCTCATTAGGGAAAATATCTCACTCCGCGTCATATGCCTGATGTAAGGCTTGATCAAAAGCGGTGCCTCCACCATGCCAAGAAAAATCGTTGTTGAAGCGCCAAGTCCAAGCGCGCCGCCTATGTTCAGGGTCTTTTGAAGAAGAAGGGAAAAT
The DNA here is from genome assembly GCA_964576045.1 of uncultured Nitrospiraceae bacterium. Classification (GTDB taxonomy): domain Bacteria; phylum Nitrospirota; class Thermodesulfovibrionia; order Thermodesulfovibrionales; family UBA9159; genus CAZNTS01. The sequence goes on from CAZNTS010000252.1 coordinate 3,967, forward strand.
GCTCTCACAACGTACGGCAGAATCTTCCAGTAGTATAAGAGACTGGAGAGAGCGCCGATAACAAGAACTAGCGGCAACGACTGGAAGGCCAGAATGAAGTTCGCTCCTGGGTTATGGAGTAGGAATGGTGGTGTTCCTCCGCCGATGTACCCGAACACAAAGGATGTGCCGGCCTTGGTCGCCGTCTCAAGGGCCAGCACGACATTGTTCAGAAGAAGAAATATGTTTGTAACGACAGGGACGTAGAGAAGAATACCAGCGATACAGAACTGCACAATGACACCTGTGAAGGCCACCGTGTACCTGACTTTTTTTCTTTTTTCACTGAATATCCAAGCAATGGTCAGGTATACAGCCAAACCGAGTATGCCTTGTAAATACAATGTGATCTCCTAATATAGTGCTATAAAGGTAATTTTCACCACTTTAGCACTATTATGTCGACGAGTTCAATAAATTTCTTAATAACCGTCTATTGTGACATTTTTTTCGCAAGCCCGACTATCCTCACCCTTGTGGTAACATGGCATTGGCCCGCATTCCCTGTCGGTCTTAGCCGTAGGCTGCCAACTCTCTTGCACGAGTTGCACTCAACTTATTCATAAGCAGGGGAATGTCGCCGAATGCACAATGCTTGCAGCCATCTTGCTCGTGGTGAACCACAAAAACAGGAATAGTGATTTTTTCCAGTAGCATTTCTGTTACGGGGAGTCCCTTGTTGTCAGTTAGTATAGTCGATGTTAAGACCAACCCATCAGGGCCACCATCAAGAACAGAAAGCTGCGTGGCAATAAAGGCAGCCGATTGAGTTCCTCGACTCGTTCCGATGAGCCATACTGGAATCTTAGCTTGCTGTCTGAGCCACGCAATCACAGCTTTCACATCAGCAACATGCTCTGACGTTTGTCGAAAGCCGCTAAGAAACGGTGCGCTCTGCCGGTCAGAAGGTGCGTCAATAATCGCTACGGCTAAATTGCCG
>CAZNTS010000253.1:0-3259 GCA_964576045.1 uncultured Nitrospiraceae bacterium
TCTCTCCTGCCTTCTGGGGTTTCAGCGGGCTGACTGAGCTAATGCCGGTATCAGTCGTAGGAATCGCTGCTGTCCTGATAGGCGTGTTACGACAGAAGCCGGAGGAGCAGAAGGAGCTGGGCTGATGTCACCCCCGTTTCCGCCCCAATTCTTCATACTCTTGGGCGTCGATATCTTTCTTGGCGGGAGCATTGTAACAATTATGTTCGACGAAGACTTCCCTACGGGGCTTCCCTATGTACTCGACTTCGCCGCCCTCGTCGGACTCATCCAGCTCGCCCTTACACCGCAGTACCTGACAGGTTATCCCGTCGAGATTCAGTTCGACTACTCCGTCATCTATGCTGTCACAGCAATCCTGGCTATTGCAGGCTCTAATCTCTACCTGGTCCTCGTACGCGGCAGGTGGATGGAAGGAGGGGCATTCGCCGTGACAGCTACGGTTCCATCAATAATTGCTACGCCATTCTTCGTCTCTGCGTACGTGAATGGCGTCGTCGTTCCCCTTCCGACCATCCCATTGCTGCCATGGCCCTTCCTCTGGGGAGCTTTCTTCGGTGCATCGGCACTAATTGTTGGTGCGATGGTGGTATTCGCTCGAGCAAGGCCGAGGAGCCACCCTAAGCCAGAGGAGTAGATTCCCGGGGAAACAGAGCTAGTACACCTTTCCTTCTTTCTCCACAAGGCGTAATATCGCAGGGCGAAGCTCGATTCCAACTGCGAGCTTCGCACCATGAGGGGTAAATCTTCGTCCAAACTGAGGATTCACAACACCTATGGAACTGAAAGGGTGGATGGCAGCGCCAAATATTATGCCATTTTCTCCGCCGGGATCGTTATCGTCCTTTTGCTCATAGTCGTCGGCGCTTACTTTAGCGGTCCACCTGGCACCCGCAACAGCACGACGAGCGTTCTCCCCATCGGTTCTTCATCGACAGTCACTTCGGCAAGCACCTCCAATCTCGTTACGACGAGTTCAGAAGGATCTTCCCAGCGTTCAACGACTACCTCCCTGCCACCAACCACAAGCACGACGAGTGTGGCAACTGGGCAGTCTTCGGGGACGAGCACCTCCTCACAAGGTACGTCTTCAACCCAGAGCGAGACCACTTCCTTCACCGTTACGGTGGTAGTCTCGGAGTCCACACCTACAACAAGCGCCACAACTTCGAGCCCAGGCACGGCTACTTGGACCGAGTCGTCCTTGCAGTCCTCTCAGGGTACGATTTCGAGCACGCCTACCACTACTGAAAGCTCCTCGCAAACGTCAAGTGAGACTTTCCAGAGTTGGTCTGAAAGCTCCAGCTCGGCATCCTCGAGTTCCTCCCTGACTTCGTCGACAGGGACCGAGACCATGACCTCAAGCTCCTCTAGCTCGACTACGAAATGGACCTCGGATGTTCTCCCTAGCACAAGCACAAGTGCGACGAGCTGGACGGAGAGCTCTTCTCAATCATGGACCGAGAGCACAAGCGCCCAGAGATCAGGACAGGACGCGCAAACGGTTCCGGAATTCTCAGGCCTTGGACTGATTATGGTTGCGGGAATCTCCTTCGTTGCCCTGGCGCTGTTCAACTCGAGACGGGCTAGAAAGTAAAGCCGCTTGACGCCTCAATCGAGACAACTATTACCGTCCGTACCCCTGCCTTCTACTTGCTGATTGAGCTTTTTCCGCTCCTCAGCTCGAACTCACAGTGGGGGCCACCGTTCGCGATACAGCGCGACTCTTCGCAGTGAACGGTGTGTCCAGCTACGGCGCTGGATACACCAGCAAGGAAGCCCCTCACAAAGGAGCACGCGGGTCGCCCTGCTCTCACACCATCGCACTCGAGGCAGGATTGGAGGGCGATGGTAATGTTCGGGAAAGCTTCCCTTGAGCCAATAAGCTCAGGAACTCCCCACCCTGTCGCCGAAAGGATACCGAGGGCGTAGTCAAAGTTGCGCTTCAGGTAGTCGCCGCCGAGGCTGGTCACGAAAGACTCTGCCAGCTCCTTCCCGTACGAAGACCCTTGCTGGTAGAGGATGACGTCCCCTCCAGAGCCGAGGTTGAACCGGATGGCCTCGAACATCCGGGCCGCCGCCGGTTGGCTGAGTATGATAGTCCTCCTTCCCTGCCAGTTGACAGGGAACGAGATGCCGTCGACTATCACCCCGTCACGCCCTTCGAGGGCCTCCACTTTGACCACGAATCTGGACTCCTTGAGCCTCTCCACAAGCTGGACCATGGAAACCTTGGGGTCGTTGAACACGACGAATGTGTTGTAGATCGCAAGGGAATTCTCAGCGAGTGAGTATGACATGCTCTGACGTATGTCTACGCCAAGGCTCGCGATGAGGGTGTTCACGCTCGCAACCGCGCCTACTTCGTCCTTCATAGTAACAAGGACCTGGGCAAGTCTCCTGCCGGACTCTATTCTTCCGACTAGGAGCTCCTTGGAGAGCATCTTCCGGGGGCGTGTTTCTTGGTCTGTCAACGTGACTTCGCTTCTATCAGGCCTTCGCCCGAGGAAGAAATAGGCTAGGTTTGCAAATAATGACGCTCGAACACAAGTGAATACATATACGAGAGAACCTTCTGTCAATAGCTCCTGCCCAAGAGTGTGACCCGGACCCTCAGGCTCGACGACGACATAGATGAGGCATTGGAGAAGATGGCCCAGGAGAGAGGGGAGTCTGTCAACGCGATCGCCGGGAGAGCTCTCAGGAAGCTCGTGGAATGGGACAGGCTGGCGGGGAATGCGGGTTTGGTCCTCATCAGCCCTGTAACCTTGGGTAGGCTGATGGACTCACAGACGCAGGAACAGGCCAAGGCCCTTGGTGAATTTGTGGGCAACGAAGTGTGGAAGCCTGTCATCATCTCCAGATTCGGTGAGGTTACTCTGGACTCTGTTCTGAAATCGATCGAGCTCATCGGTCGATACATGGGGAGGTTCAACTTCATCTATTCGACCGAGGGGACGAAGAGGGTGATCACGATTAGGCACTCGGGAGGGCTCAATTGGTCGAGGTTCTACGTGGGAGCTGCCACCCCACTGTTCTCCGAGGCCCTAGGCTTGGCGATCAAATCCACAATGACCGAAGAGCTTGCCTCAATGGAGTTCGAGATGCCCGAAGACAGGACAAGGGACGCTTGAAGCAGAGCAGGGCGCGAACGTTCAGACTCGAAGCCGATGTGGACGAGGCTATCGTGAGGCTCGCCCGAGAAGATAGGACCTCGATGAGCCAGCTCGCAAACAAGGCACTAAGGAGGTACGTGGAA
>CAZNTS010000254.1:0-12529 GCA_964576045.1 uncultured Nitrospiraceae bacterium
TTCTCGAGATCAGATAACCGGGGATAAATAGGCAAAAGGGAAAAATGAAAATAAGGTAAACTAATTTGGCAATATCGACCATCAAATTCATTTTCTTGCTTAGCTTAATCAAATATCTTAGTCAAATACAAGCTTATTTAATGAATCACGAGAACTCCCTGTTGCTCTTGGCACAGGGCTGAATCGTTCCGATGATTTTGTATGGAGAATTTCTGGTGCCGCTCGCGGCATCAAATTGGCGAAACGCCCTGCGCTCTTAGCGCAGGGATAGTCAATTTGAAAGAAATTCTTTACGGGCTGACACTGTCTACGTCTCTTTTATTATCCTTTCTTATCAGTTGTGTCTTTTGGCTTTACCTCAATAGCTGAGTCTTTGTCATCTCCAGACAGTGCCTTCTTGAAATCCTTTATGCTTTTCCCGAGCGCTTTACCTATTTCCGGCAGTTTTGTCGGTCCGACTATTATGAGGACGATCGCAAGTATAACCAGCAAGTGCATCGGCTGAAAGAGTCCCCTGAACATAGCTTCACCTCCCTTTATATCTTGTTACATTATATTATACCCGAAGGGCCGATATTAAGGGGCCGGTCTTGAAATGCCCTGCCAGACATAACCCAGAGAATTATAAACCCATTTTTAAAGCATCTACCACGACTAAAGTCTAACCATCCAAGATTGGAGATTATTCGCTCAGTTTTTTGCTTACAAGTCGCCTTCTGTAACCTATCGCTTTCCCTGGCGTCCTTATAATAGAGAATAGTGGCGAGCGGGATCCGTAATGACCCGAAAATAAGGCGCCACTTAGAAGGAGGCGATTGCTATGGTAGGTTTGTGCAAGATGAAGTATTGGCCTTTCCTTGTTGCCTGTGTGGTGTGTCTCGGCCTTATGACGGCACCGCAAGTTTTGGCGGCGGAGAAAGGTTCTCAGGGGGAGCATCACGAGAAATGGCACGGTGAAGGGCACTCCTGCAACAAGTGGGCTCACGCCAGGATGGTAGGTATGCATCATCGCATGCATCATCGGATATGGCATGTTCTAATGAAACTCGACCTGAATGCTGCTCAGAGGACTGCCATAAATGAGATCAGGAGCGCGACAGAGAAGACCATGATTCAGCAGAAGGCAGACCTCAAGATCGCAAGGCTGGAGCTGCGAGAGCTCCTTCATAAGGAGCCGGTCGATATGAGCGCCGTCGAAGCACAGGTAAAAAAGGCGGAGGGCATACGGACATCAATGATACTGGGCGCTATCAAGGCAAGAGAAGATGTGAAAGCGAAGCTGACGCCTGAGCAGAAAAAGAAACTGAAGGAACTTCTTTTCGGTCAGGAGCGGCATAAATCCCGCGAGATGAAAGAGAAGAAACGGCCGTCATGATTCAAGTGCTGTGGGGGTGGATCGTCATACGGTAATACCGGCGGACAGATTCGGAGCGGAATCTCTGCCTCCACAGCACACCACTGCCCTTGTTTGCGAATCAGGCTTCTTATTTAAAGCCAAAACAGGAATTCTTCCAGGTGTCTATCAAAAAGTCTTCTCATTCTGTATGCTAGAGATGTGTAAGGATACTGAAGCATACTGGTGCGGCTTTCTTTAAATGATGTGTCGGCCAGGAAGGAGGTCTCATGATAAAGCGCCGGGATTTTCTCAAGGTTGCTGCTTTAACCACAGTCACTATGGCTACCGCTCCGCTGCACGCGGAAACTGGAACGGAGACGCCCGCTATCAAAAGCTATCGTGGAATTGGCAAGACAGGCCTGAAGATGAGCGATATATCTTTCGGGGGTGGGAAACTCTCTGCCGCATCTATGGTTCTCAGGGCAGTAGACTCCGGTATCAACTACTTTGACACTGCACCTGATTACGGTCAATCCGAGAAGACCATTGGAGAAGCCATGAGCAGAATTCAAAGACAGAAGGTTATAATTGCGTCTAAATTCTGCAAGCCCGCGCCTTATCCCGGCCATCTCCCATTGGGGAGCAAAAAGAATGAGTATATCGCATCTGTCGAGGGGAGTTTATCAAGAATGCAGACGGATTATCTCGACTTCTGTTTAGTCCACGCGATAGGCGAGATGAATAAAGATTTGGAGGCTGAGAAGAAGAGACTTCTTGACGAAGAGATGTTGGAGGCTGCGACGGCTTTGAAGAAGGCCGGGAAGATCCGCTTCCTCGGAACCTCTTCTCATGGTCCCAACAATATGGAGGAACTTCTGATGACTGCGGTTCAGTCGGGCCATTTCGATATGATCCAGCCATCCTTTAATTTTATGAAATTTCCGAAACTTCCTGAGGTAATTAAGGAAGCCCACAAAAGGGGAATCGGGGTGATTGCCATGAAAACCCTTGCTGGCGCAAAAGAGATGAAGATCGAGGGCACAGAAAATGAGTTTTCCCATGCGGCCTTCAAGTGGGTACTGAAACACCCGGAGGTGAGCGGCCTTATCGTAACAATGAAGACAGTGGCCGATCTTGAACTATATCTCAAGGCCTCGGGACAGGGATTTACCTCTGCAGACCGGAGAACCCTAGAGCGGTACGCGCGCTTATACGGTAGCGAATACTGCAGGACAGGTTGTGGTCAGTGCCAGGAGTCATGTGCTGCCGGCGTCGAAATAGCCTCAATAATGAGATATCGCATGTATTTCTGGGATTACGGAATGGAAAAAAGAGCGATGGAGTCCTACGCAATACTGCAGAATAAGGCTGATGCGTGCTCCAGCTGTAGTGAGCCGGCCTGCGTCGCCAGTTGCCCTCACGGTCTTCCCGTCAAGGACATGCTCTGCGAGGCCCATGAGGCGATGTCGTTCACAGTGTGATGAATTCGGTTCCGCTTGCATATCGATTTCTTCTCATTGTACTGCTTCCTGTTATCGTTGCGGTTCTCTATGTCAAAGGCCAAAGGTACGACCCTGCGCTGATCGATTTCAAGGCGGTGACACCGCAGGAAATGCAGAGCCCCTCTGCATCACTTCAGTCCATACAAGAGTCTTCATCTCCGGCCGTTGCCGGGGGGATCAAGGGCTTCCGACAGGTGGGGCAGCTACATAATTACACTAAAGATAATCTCTATGAATATATCGACGGCCATGCAGAGTATTTCATAGGGGCCGGGTTTATTGCGCTTGTGGTTACCGAATACGTAGGTTTGGACTCGAAGGCAACTGAAGCGGAGATCCGGACAGAGGTCTTTGATATGGGAAAGAGTATCCAGGCCTTCGGGGTCTTGGCTGATGAGTCAGGAGAAAATGCCACCCCGGTATCCGTGGGCGCCATGGGATTCAAGACCTTGGGAGGTGTGAACTTCATCAAAGGGCGTTATTACGTGAAGATCGCCGCGCTCCATCCCGGAACGCCTGTGCTGAAATTCGCAAAGTCATTCGATGAAACTTTGCCGCCCGGAAAAGATTCGTTCGAGGTGTTCACCAAACTCCCGGATATAGGGAAAGTGACAAAGACGCGATTTATAAAGGAGGGTTACCGCGGCCTCGATTTTCTTCGTAATGTGATCGAGCGCGAGTATTCCACTGGCGGCAGAAAGATCACCGTGGCGCTTATTACGGGTAACGAGCAGGAAATTCGTTCGGTCACGTTGTCCTTTCACGAGTACTTCAAGAAATCTGGCATACCGAATGAAAAGTCGGAAAGGAGCGGAAAAGAATTTTACAGAGTGCAAGACAAATACGAAGGCGCTTGGTTTCTCATTCCATCCGGGGATGCGCTTTTTTGTGTATTTGGCACTGATGATGAAGGAATACTGGGGTATTTCACAGGGCGGAAAGGCTGAGAAGGTTTGAGGTGAACTGTGCCGTCAAAGAACAACAAGAGAGAACCTGAAATCAGCAGAAGGCAGTTTCTCCTGAGGGCTGCCGGAACCTGCGGCTTTGCTGCTGTTGCGGGTGCCTGGGGATACGTTTTTTACAGTAAAGAGCCCGTCCACAGGAGCGACACCAAGATACTCACCTTTAAGGACTACAGGACAGAAGAAAAGAAAGTCTATCCCCATTTGGCGGTTGTCCGTGGCACGAACGTTGAAAAGATGGTCAGGGCTGCGGTAGACAGGATCGGCGGCATGACTCGTTTTGTGAGCACGAACGATAAGGTGTTGCTGAAACCGAACGCAGCATGGGACAGGCAGCCCGAGCAGGCTGCCAACACTAATCCGGCCGTGGTTGGCGCTCTTGTCAAGCTCTGTTTTGAAGCGCGGGCAGCGGAGGTCTGGGTGACGGATGTCTCTGTAAACGATCCTTACCGGTGCTTTGCACGTTCAGGAATCGAGGACGCAACGAAGAGGGCGGGCGGCAAGATCAAATTTACCTCAGAAAGCGACTTTGTCCTGACAGACCTGAAAGGCGAATCTCTTAAGGTCTGGCCTGTCAGCGCTTTTTACCACGAGGCAGACAAGCTCATCAATATTCCTGTGGTGAAACATCATTCTTTAAGCAAGTGCACCATTGCGATGAAGAATCTTTATGGCTCTTTGGGCGGCCAGAGGAACCGTCTGCACCAGGATATAAATACTGCCATTACGGACTTGGCTACTGCTATCAGACCCACGCTTACCGTCATAGATGCGACAAAAGTGCTCAGGAGAAATGGTCCGACCGGCGGTAATCTTTCAGATGTCTCTATCGGGAATACGGTTATCGCTGGAACGGATCTGGTAGCAGCTGAGTCCTATGCACTCAGGTTCCTCGATCTGAAGGTCGGGGATATTCCTTTCATCGCCATGGCTGAAAAGAGGGGCATCGGCATTTCCGATTTGAAATTGCTCAATGTGGTCGAAATAGAAGTATGATTGGAAAGATACTGACCCTGCGGAATCTCAGGCGCATTTATGCTGCCTTTTTCCTAGCTCTTTTTATTATTCTCTTGTGGCTCACGAGCTTTAAACGTATAAAGGGTTACGAGACCCCGCTTTTTCTTGAACTGGATCCTCTAGCTGCAATCGCGTCGTTTCTTACGAGCTGGACCGTTTTCAAGGGGCTCGCTCTTTCGCTTTTCGTCATCATCGGTACACTTCTGTTCGGTCGTTTTTTCTGTTCCTGGGTCTGTCCGATGGGTATTATCAATCAGATTATCGGAAGCGTCTTCAACCGTTTGAGGGTCGTTGATACTGCGGCGTTGAATTCATATCGCGTCCTTTATCGCTTCAAATACTATATTCTCGCCTTATTTCTTGTCCTTGCCGCGTTTGGTTCTCTCCAGATCGGACTGCTAGATCCGATCCCCTTTGTCACCAGATCCTTTACGATCTCGATATTCCCGGCTGTCAATTACGGCCGGAGCTTGCTCTATCTTAAACAGCCTCTCTTCCACGGAGGAACTTTTCTGGGCATCGTCTTTCTCGCGGTAGTTCTCGCCAACAGGTTCCTACCGAGGTTCTGGTGCCGTGTGCTTTGCCCTTTAGGGGCACTCTTGGGGCTGCTTTCGCTCAGACCTCTCTTTAGAATATGGCGGGATGTGGAGCTCTGCACTGACTGCAAAAAATGCCTTGGCAGCTGTCACGGTGGGTGCAATCCCCATTCAGAACTGCGAGTTACCGAATGTCACCTTTGTATGAATTGCGTGGAGGACTGTCCAGAGAATGCGATCCACTATGGTCTCCCGAGGCCCTCAAGTTCGATTCACGTATCTCTCGATGTGAGCCGTCGAAGGTTTATCGAGAGCGTCCTCGCGGGGGTTGTGCTCTTTCCGGTGATGAGAAGCACTATCGCTTCAGGAACCTCGCCTCAATACCGTGTGATAAGGCCTCCAGGTTCGATTGCCGAAAAGGACTTCCTCAGGAGGTGCATCAAGTGCGGGGAATGCATGAAGGTCTGCCCGACAAACGTCATCCAGCCGACATTGCTTGAAGCAGGGTTTGAGGGTATATGGACACCTGTCCTCATCAACAGGATCGGCTACTGTGAATACAATTGCGTACTCTGCAGCCACATCTGTCCAACAGGGGCGATCAGCCCACTTACCGTCGAGCAAAAATTGGGCAAAGGCACTGGACAGAAGCAGGTCAAGATCGGCACTGCATTCGTCGACAGGGGAAGATGCCTGCCTTGGGCGATGAATACCGACTGCATCGTTTGCGAAGAGGTCTGTCCCACGTCCCCGAAAGCTATCTGGTTCCAGACCTTCGATGTTCAGCTTAGGGATGGGACGGCAAAAGTGTTGAAGCGTCCGTTTATAGATCCCACCCTCTGTAACGGCTGCGGAATCTGTGAGAATAAGTGTCCCATCCGGGACCATGCGGCGGTGCGCGTCACATCTGTCGGAGAGACGCGGTCGTCATCGAATCAGATGATACTGAAAGCGTGAAGTGCCATTCTCGTATCGGCACTTGAAAAAGATGGCTTAACCGGAAAAACTGTACGAATAAGGAGATGTCCTTCCGGTTGGCAAGGCAGTCCGACCAGCGGCTGAAACTTTTAGGTACTTCCTTAATGTTTCCCACAAGCGAATTGGCAAAATCTTTTAAAATCAAGCTGTTCCCATTATTGAATTTATAGATATAAAAGTCTCTCATAAATGCCATATTACAGTCAATCGCTTCTCAGCAGTGATATAATGGAGTTGATGGACGAGCTTGCCAAGCAGTACGTGCTCTCCTTTTATGACGAGAGACTACGTATGTTCGGTGACCGGCCCGAAGCCGTTGGGTGGACTCCAGGGGGGCAGATCCTGCGCTATGAATCCCTCCTCGAAATAGGGGATATGAACGGTAAAAGGGTCCTTGATTTCGGATGTGGCAAGGGGGACTTTTACTGGTATCTAAAGGGTAGGAATATCGAGGTCTCTTATACCGGTCTTGATATCAACGAAAGGCTCATTGCCGTGGCAAAGGGAAAAAGTCAGGGGGTCTTTTTCCGTGTCCTTGACATAGAAAAGGAGGAGTTGGGGGAGGAGTTTGACTACATCTTACTCTGCGGAGTGTTCAACCTGAAAGTGCATGGGATAGAGGAAACCATTAGGAGCACGCTTAGAAAACTATTCGACAGTTGCAGGATTGGCCTTGCCTTCAATGCGCTTTCAGCACACGATCCGGAAAAAGATTTTCAACTGCATTATGTCTCTCCGGAAGACCTCCTCACTTTTGCAGTGAATAACCTTTCGCAGTTCGCCTCCGTACGACAGCACAGGACAGCGTATGACTTCACTATGTTTATTTACAGAAAACCAAATCGATGTTCGTGAAACGAAAACCTCTTGCTGCTCCCATTAAACGTCAACCGTGTGATATAATGAGGGCGTGCTAGGAACAGTGAAAATTAGCTGCGGACTCTGCGGTGGCGACCTTAGGCTTGTGTTCGGTTGAAGGTCGGTATACCTGAGCTGCACGGGATGCAGGAAGGATTTCAGGCTTTCGGAATACGCAGATGTGATTGACGAAGACACTTGGAACCTTATTTCCATGAGGCCTTGCAACCGGGCGTAAGAGGTCTCTAAGCTCTTATCCCACCAATTTCCTCATTCTTCACGCCCATCGACTCTGCCAGCGCCCTGTGAATAATCTTGCCGCGATAGGTGTTGAGACAAGACCCTATCTCATCGTCGTCCCTAATTGCTTTTTCGATGCCCTTGTTCGCCAGTGTTCTTATATATGGGAGCGTTACGTTAGTGAGCGCCAGGGTTGAGGTCCTCGGATAGGCCCCTGGCATATTCGCGACCGTATAATGGACGATACCGTCGACTTCGTAGATCGGGTCTTCATGAGTAGTTGGCCGTGACGTTTCGATGCATCCTCCCTGATCAACGGAGACGTCCACTATCACCGTCCCCCTGCCCATGAGCGTTAGCATGTCCCTTGAGATCAGGATTGGTGTTTTCCCCCCGGGGACGAGGACGGCGCCGATGATGATGTCAGCCTCTCGTATCTCTTCGCGCACGTTGTGCGCACTGGGCGGAAGGGTCTTCATCCGTCCGAGGAACATTTCATCCACCTTCTGGAGCGCCTCCATTTTTCTGTCGATAACCACGGTCTCCATAAGAAGGCCCATGCAGACGGTGGCGGCATTGATGCCCACGACTCCGGCGCCTAGGATGAGGGCTTTTGCCGGATTCACACCGATGGTTCCTGTGGGTAGGATTCCCTTTCCTCCCCGAAAACTCTGGAGATAATATGCTCCCATAAGCGGTGCCATCCTCCCGGCGATCTCGCTCATAGGAAAGAGGAGGGGGAGCCTCCCGTTTTTTTCAAGTGTCTCATATCCCAGACCCGTCACTTTTTTTGCGAGGAGCTTGTCGGTTAGTTCGCGGTTCGGCGCAAGATGAAGAAAGGTGAACACCGCCTGTCCCTTATTGAAAAGGTCATATTCGGATGCAAGGGGCTCCTTGACCTTGACTATGAGATCGGACTGCCTGAACAATGCCAATTTGTCTGTGATAACGGAGTCTGCGTTGAGATACTGTTCGTCCGGGAAGCCGCTTCCTTCACCTGCACCTGTCTCTACGAGTACTGTGTGCCCATCTGCTCTGAGCTCCTCTACCCCGGCAGGTGTTATGCCGACCCTGAATTCGTCTTTCTTTATCTCTTTAGGCACCCCGATGATCATCCGTGTAACTCTCGTGTCATTTAGACGTAGAATGCAAGAAAATTATAGCAGATATTGCTGATGTCTGTTTGCTATCCGGATGACTGGACTAGAGAAAATATTTGTTGAACAGCACTCCCACGACGAACGCAACGAGCACAGTTCCCACCAGACAGGCGATGAGGGAAAGAAACACAATTCCAAGGATGCCCAGGACGCGGAAGAAGTGAGAGAGAGTCATAGTGTGCGATGCTATCCTTGCCGGCTCATCTGTCCTGATCGCATAACGTTTAGTCTTTCCTCTCTATTCACATGATAGCATACTGGTCCGTGCCTGAAAAGGCGGTGCAGATTTTCACGTATCAATATTTCAAGAAGTGCGCCGTTATGAATTAATGACGGCATGAGACGGAATTGCCAGACAGCCTTTTCAACAGGCGTCACCTTTTTGACAATGGCTGTCTTCTCCTTTTGCCGACACTAAATGATATGAAGACCGGTCTCGAGCGGCATATCCGAACGAGTGGTAAAGGTCCATGACGGTGACACGGTCAACGTGACAATGGGATGTGAGAAAGAACAAGTGAGGTTTATGGACAGAGATGCGACTGAGCTCACTCAGCGGAGGAAAGGCCAAGAAACATCTTGAAGAGCTTCTGGACAGATCGTAATGGAGCGTGGCCGCAGGAGGGAGAAGAGCTGAAGGAAACGACTGTATACTTCGGGAGGAGACACCCTAGATAATCTATCCTTTTGCTCTCTTATGCACCTCAAACCTCTTTGCAGCGAGACGAGAAAGTATCTCTTCCAGATGGTCTTTTCCCCTTGTTTCCAGCGTAAAGATCACCTTCGTCTTGCCTACCGGCAGATCGCCGGCGAGCCTGTCGTGGACGACATGCAGGACGTTTCCCCTTTCAGACGCTATAACGCCTGTAATCTCATGTAGACTCCCGGGGATATCGTCCACGATTGCCTCGAAGACACCGATCCTGCCGCTGGTAAATAAACCTTTATGTATAATCTTGTCGATGAGGGTGAAGTCAATGTTACCTCCGCTCACCACCAATACGACACGCTTTCCCCTGAATCTCTCCCTGTTTTCGAGCAACGCTGCCAGAGTAACAGCGCCTGCGCCCTCGACGACCAGCTTCTTCCGCTCGAGAAAGAGCAATATCGCCATCGCGATCGAATCTTCCGTTACCAGGACCATATCCTCCATATATCTGTTCATTATTTCTAGAGGCCTTTTCCCGACCCTGCCGACAGCTATTCCGTCCGCAAGGGTGGGCAGAGGTGCGCGTTCGATGACAGCCTTTTCCTTGAATGATGCATACGCAGAGGGTGCAGATATTGTTTGCACGCCAATAACCGCAGTTCCGGGGGACAGCTCCCTGGCCGCCACAGAGATCCCCGAGACAAGGCCACCTCCTCCCACAGGCACAAATATGAAGTCGATATCCCTCACATCTTCCATAATTTCGATGCCTACCGTGCCCTGTCCGGCAATGACCCTGTCATCGTCAAAGGCGTGAATGAAGACATGATCCTTTTGTTCATGCGCATATTTCAAGGCATCGGAGAAGCTCTCACCGTAAAGAATTACCTCGGCCCCGTAACCCTTTGTTGCTTCTTCCTTCACTATTGGTGCTGTCACAGGCATCACTATCTTTGCATGCAGGCCCAGTCTGCCCGCAGCGTATGCCACGCCCTGGGCGTGATTGCCCATGGATGCGGCAATCACAAGGCCATCTCTGATGGAAACCATTTTGTTAAATGCGCCTCTCACCTTAAATGAACCCGTCTTCTGGAGATTCTCTGCTTTTAGATACACCTCTGCTCCAGTCATCAAGCTGAAAGAGCGAGAATGGATAAGAGGAGTCCTGTGGACGAACGAGGAGATGTCCCTATATGCCTCCCTGATATCCTCGATTCTGATCACCTTATCCTCATCCTCCTTCAGTCCGGGGGATCGCACCCTTCAAAGGGATGACCGCGTAGCCGGGCGAGACTTTATACCTGTCGAGTATAAACTGGAAGAGGGGCTCTGTGGTAAAGGACGAATCTGTCATCAGCTCAACCGACATATTCATATCGGCCCCGCGTATACTTCCCTTCACTCTCGCGTATATACCTGTTCCGGACATCGCGAAAGACTGAAGCTCGACGAGACCATTCTTAACAGATGCTGATCCTCTTATCTCATGGAAGAGGTCTAAAGGAAGAAAGACCCCTCCGATGGACGTACTGGCCAACTGCACATCCCTTACGGTGAACTTCAGGTCCGCCTTGTTGTTACTCACCACGAAACTCCCTGAGAGAAAGCCGTTTCCATAAATACCAAATGGCTCAAAAAGCGGCATCCCGTGTACCTGGATGCCCTCACCAGTGATCATCAGCGTCTCTTCCCCTGTCAGCCTGACAAAACCCTTCACTTCACCATCGTTAATCTGACCTTCAAAGCTCAGTGCTGGACTCATGGTTAAGAGGGATAGGAACTCGAAGTTCCCCTTTACATTAGTGAATGCAAGAAGAGGATAGTCAGCCATTCCGGTCTGGTTCTTCCTCATCAAAGTGATCCTGTCCGCACTGAAGTTGTAAAACAATCCCTTTTTGAGCCCTTCTGTCTTCAGATAAAGATAGTCCCTTCCGATACAATTTTCCATGACATCTGCAATAAGGTTTTCCGGGATAACAATAGACCAGAGTCCTGCAACGATAATGAGTGCCGCAGCGGCAATGAATAAAGGTTTTTTCACTTTTTTGTGAAGAGCGCGAGATTCATATTGACGTCCAGGAGTTCAGGGTTCTCGAAGGACTTTTTCATAGATACCCTTTTCATCGAAAGGATCATAGGCGCGTCTCCGATCCTGTAAAACAAGTTTACAAGCTCGTTCAACGTGACTTTTTCGATCAGGACTTCAGCGCTTTCCTCGGTCATCGATCCAGCAACCTCCCTGGTGGTAACCGTCTTCACGGATTTGATCTTTCCCTTAATGCCAAGGGACGAAGATATGGTATCAAGCGCGTTCGCAACCCCATGAATTTGAGAAAGCGATGGCCTCTGCTCCACAAAATCCACATTCTCTTTCAGCGTCCTGTACTCCCTACTCAGGGAAGCGAGCTCTTTCTGCTTGGCCTTCAGAGTGTCCAATTCTTTGCTTGCAGATTTCGCCGTCATTAGAAGAGGCACTATTAGAATGAAGAGGCCCAGGATGATAAAGGCAAGGACCATAATATCGCGGCTCAAATTTCTTTTCATCTGCGTCCCTTAGCCACCATCGTGAAAAGGGTCTTGTCTCCTCCGGAGGGTCTGATATCGGAGACGGAAATGTCTCCTAGAAATTCCGACAGCCTTGCCTTTGCGCCATCGATCTCGTTCATTGATGTTGCCTCTCCCTTCAGTGTGACAAGGCCCCTGTCAAACCCTATCTCATTAAAAACGACACCCCGGGGAGTCTTCTGCGACAACTCCAGAAGAAGCTGCAGCGGAAGCACTCCGACAAGGACGTCCCCCTTCTCTTTGGTCTCTTTAAAGTGAGACTTCATTTGATACAGCTCGTCGGTTATTCTCTTTTCAGCGGGGAAGACCTCGGTATATAAGGTCCGCAACTCCTTCTTGACTGCCGACGCTTCGCTTTTCGCCGTAAGAATTTCGAATATCAGGTACGAATTGATGAGCAAGGCGAGGGCAATAAGAAGTGCTGCGGTCCTCTTAAGCTTCTTTTTCACTTTCTCGGTCTCTCTTGTGCGGGCAAGAGTACCGGTCCTCATGTTGAGAGTGGGGTCCCGCAGTTCGTTCAGTGCAGCCGCAATCCTCTCGTCCTGGGTCAGATCCTCATGGGTTACAAGTCTTGTGGCTAAACCGTCCACTCCTCCCCTAACACTCACCTGCAGCTCAATTGAAGTGACTATAAGTGGGTCGACGTTAGCCGACGAAAGGGCTGAGAGCATATTCTGGAGGACTGTTTTCTCGGTGTAAGTTACCAGCACGTCAAATCTATCGCCG
>CAZNTS010000255.1:0-3720 GCA_964576045.1 uncultured Nitrospiraceae bacterium
TGCTCTTCACTGCGTTCAGGTCCGGAGACACCATCAGCCACCATAGGTAATCCGACCGTTCTGTCGAGAATGCAAGGGTCGTCCCTTGAAAATTCAGACGCGCCCTCAGGATCTGTCCTGCTTCTTTGAGTCGTCCATCCCTGTCTGGGATATCCGTGACCCTCATTAAGAGGTTCATCCAGTCTATTACTGCGGATGTGGGCCAGAGGTTAGGCTCTATCGAGATGGAACCCAGGAGCTTCGCTTCAGCCTTTCCGCTCCTGGAGAGGGCCTCCAAGGCAGCAATCTTTCTGATCGAGAGGTCTGCCGTGGGCAATGATGACGAGCGGACGATCTTCCCTTCTACAAAATCCCTCAGGCCTTTCTCGATCTGTTTTTCCGTCTCTACAGGTATTTGCAGGCCTGCCTCGCGGGATATGGACAGTAGATAGGCGGTCAGAGTATCGCTTCCCAATAGCATTTTAGGAAAATACTTCACAAGACCGTCCTGGTCAAGGTACGCTGGGAGCTCAGCCATAATCGATTTCCATAACGCATCATCTTTTAACGCAACCGCCCTCGATACCTTCTGTTCCATGCACGTGTAAGGGTAGCGTTTCATCTGCCCGATAACCCCACCGAGGCCATTCGAGAGCATAGGGCTGAGCAGGAGATCGACTCCGCCTTTTTGCGAAAGCGAGTCCTTCGGCCTCTCCACATCCATATCGAATCTGTTTTCGACCTGGACCAGAGTCGCCTGAAAAGTCCTTGCAGCCACCGCCTCTGCCACCTTCTGTCTTATCCTGAGGCTGTCCCGTGCATCTCCGTTCGTCTCCTTGGCCGTCACCTCGTAATTCAGCGCATCGACACCTGAGGGCACGCGGATTTCCCAGCCGACGTCCCGGGCTTCACCAGCTGACAGCGATTCGTGCAGTGCTGGGAGTTCCTCAATTTCGCCATGAGCTATCTTTGCTTCGATCTCTAGATCCATTGAGCGATCCGATGCGTTCCTTACGGTAAAGCTGGCTCTGAATTTGTCGCGTTCTCTCACAAGTTGAGGAAGACCCGAAAGAATCATCAGGTTCTGTGTGGTCCTGATGCTCGTCTGTCCTGTGCCGAAGAGTCCAGTGCCGCCGTGGGCGACCCCAACAATCCTGAAGCTGGTGAGAGAATCGTTGAGGGGTATTTCGACCGATGCTTCGCCTGCGGAATCGAGCGGGACCCTCGCTTTCCAAAGAAGAAGGGTGTCAAACAACTCACGTGTCGTCTGCCTTCCACCGCCACCGCCCTGCGGCAGGGCCTTAAGGCCATAATGCCGTTTCCCGACTACCTGCATTTGTGCGGTCGAGGTCTTCACCTCATATCCCCTTCTTCCCATCATCGTGTCAAGGAGGCTCCAGCTTTTGTTCGGCATCAACTCCAAGAGCCCTTCATCAACTGTCGCCACAGTGACCTCACTCCCCTTTGGCGGAAGTCCTCCATCCCTTTGCGCAACCCTGATCTTCACCAGCGCTTTTTCACGGACCTTGTAAGCTTTCTTTTCCGAAGAAAGAACCACGGTGAGTTCATGGGCCTTCCAGCCTGCGTGGATCTCCGCGATGCCAAGCTTGTAAGCCGGCTTACCTGTGTCTACCATCGCTGTTGGCTGGATACCGGAAATGCGGCCCCGCACTAATAATGCGGAGACAAAGACATTCGGAGCATAGTTGCTCTTCACAGGTATCTCAATGACAGGCGTCTTCCCCGACAGTCTTTTTATGTATGTGTCCAAGATCCCTTCGCGCTCCACGGTGACGAGCGCCGTAGCGTTTCTGAACGGCATTCTGACCTGCAACACTGCTGTCTCCCCTGGGTCGTATTTCTTCTTCTCAGGAAGCAGATCTATTCTGTCATTGTCGGAGACATCGAACCACCATTCGCTTTTCCCTGCGATCCAGACGTCGCGGTGAGCCACTGCAGTATTCCCTGCATTGTCTACAGTCTCTGCCTGAAGTATCACATTTCCTGATACCGGTGACCGCACTTCACAGACGAGAAGACCCTTTGCATCTGTTCGACCCTCGCAGATGCTCCCTACACGCTTTATTTCAGTCACATGCTCGTAGGAATAAAATCCTCCCACAAGCCTTTTCCTGTGGGAGTAATACTTTCTTTGAAAGAGGTCCACCGTCACTTTTCTGTCCGGCACCGGTCTGCCGGGGATGTCCAGCAGCAGAACATGGAACTTGAAGGCCTCCTTTGATGAAACCCATGAATCGGGCTTGATACCAACAAGTAGTCCCGAGGGCCACATGGGTATCTTCTGTGTAACGGTCTGGATTTCGCCGTTGGGGTCTTTGAACTCGAGTTCCGACATCAGGTCCATTGGCGACGTCAGGGGCGGCAGGTTTGTGACCTTGGTCCTTGCACTGCCTGTCTTATCAAGCGTTAGCTGGATAGAGCGGAGTTTCGCCTTTGAAACAGCGGGGTGCTCTTCGGTTTCCTCCTCAGCCGGCCCCCGGATTATCCCTTCCTTAACCCCGCCGTTTGCAAACGAGAAGTCTTCATAATCCTCAAAACGGATGTATCTCGGCTCGGCCCTGCTTCTGAGTTTTACCTGTGCATTCCATGCGCCGCCCCCAGACAGATAGGATAGCTGAAGGTCAACGACAATTTCGGAGGGATTAATGAGTGGCTCTTTTGGAGGCTGTATGATAGCCTTCATCAAGGGGACCCTGAACTCTTCCACCCTGAACATGCCTGATTGATAGCCGTCGGGAGCGGAATAGCCTTTATCCCTTTCCTCATCTACGCCGTCAGCTGTTGCCTTCCGCAGGCCCTTCGTCGCCTTCTTCAGGAGTGTTACATAGTACTGACCGAGCCGCGCTTCAGCAGGTATCTTCCAATCCGTCACTGCGATCCCTTTCCTGTCCCACTTCAGGGGGAACTCGTATCTCTGGTTGCTTCCTTCATGATTGATCAGGACCGCTTCTGGCAGATCGTTTTTCTGCGGCATCTCAAAACCCGACATGGTATGTCTTCTTATAATGTGTTTCATGTGAATCGTATCGCCGGCCCTCAGCAGAGTCCTGTCGAATATGGTATGAGCGATAAGCGTGGCGTCGGACTGCTCACTGGGTAGATTGAACCTCCAGGGCTCGATGCCTTCGTCCCAGCTTGAATGGACAAAGGTGATGTCATCGACCTTTCTGGCGAAGACGAACAATCCTTCCCCCAAAAACTGGAGTGCGTGTGAAGTCTCACCGTAATTGGGTTGAAAAGAACACCGGGGAAGATGGTCTTCGGACGGCAGGCGGCCCCTGATCTTGGCAAGTCCGTCACTGTCGGTCTTTCCTTTCCATAACAGGTTCCCCTTGCAGTCCCTTATGGAAACCGCTGCATCGTTCACAGGCTCGGCGCTGTCCAGCGACGTGACCCATACCAGAGAAGACTCCCTTCCCCACTTGAAATGGGCTGAAAGGTTAGTCACCAGTGCTGTTGTGGGCACATAGAACGGTTCTTGCCCGCCGAGGAGGGATGCTCCAAGTACCCTGCTCTCCATCTCTACGGCGTAAAAACCAGGTGTGTCCAAAGGTATACCGACGACTTCGAACGCCTTTGAGCCGCCCGGCTTTGGTACAGTGAACTTTCTGATTGCCTTCTCGCCCCTGAAAATCGACTGCTTCCGCTCCGCCGAGGCTACTCGCCGCAACCATTCTATAATCTTTTTCTCGCCTGCAGTTCCCTCCCTGTGGAGCCTGC
>CAZNTS010000256.1:0-2579 GCA_964576045.1 uncultured Nitrospiraceae bacterium
GATTCTCATCGCTCTCAGGGAATGCGACTGGGTAATGGCGAGGGCAGCGAGGAGACTGGAGATTACCGAAAGGATGATCGGCTACAAGATCAGGAAGTACGGCATAAGAAAGGAGGAGAAGGAACGGACAGGGGAGACTCATGCATACTGGTAGAAGCCATAAGAACTGATCATGTTTTCAATGGAACGGATCAGCATTCGGCGCCTGACGGTGGAGAGGCGAAGTGGTACGGCTGGGCACTCATAGGCAAGTATGACTTCAACGACTGGTTCAGCGTTGCTTTGAGGGGTGAGTATTTCAATGATCCTCAGGGTTTTAGGACCGGGACAGCCCAGAGGCTGAATGAGGTTACCCTGACGCCCCAGTTTGTAGTGGCGAAGAATCTGCTGGTGAGACCCGAGTACCGGCATGACTGGTCGGACAAGGAGTCGTTTCCCGGCAGTACCGGCAGCAACCAGAAGAAGGATCAGGATACCATCGCACTTGGCGAGATGTACACCTAGTAAACAATAATTTAGATAAAGGAGAAATAAAATGAAACGACTTATAGGCATATTGGTATTACTGAGTTTTCTGGTTCCTGCGAGCCTAGTATTCGCAGAGGAACAGATGCAGAAACCTAACCCTCCTACAGTCGCTGCTGAGCAGCCAGTTACATCTGCTCAGACTGCGCCTGCACCGCTGAAAATAGATACGGGAGACACGGCTTGGATGATTGTGGCAACCGCATTTGTGATGCTTATGACGCTACCTGGACTCGCTCTTTTTTACGGAGGACTTGCGAAGCGTAAGGACAGCCTTAATACCATGGCGATGTCATTTGTGACATACTGCATTGTGAGTTTCCTATGGATTATTTATGGTTACTCTCTTGCATTCAACACAGACATAGGAGGTATTATCGGGAGTGCGGGGAAGGTATTTCTTTCAGGTGTTGGGGCAAACAGCATCTCTGATCTCGCAAAGACAATCCCTGAGTTCATCTTTATCGTCTATCAGCTCACCTTTGCCGCAATTACCGTAGCATTGGCAAGCGGCGCTTATATTGAGAGGATGAAATTTTCTGCATGGGTGCTCTTCTCGATACTCTGGATGACACTTGTTTATGTTCCCATCGCGCATTGGGTATGGGGCAACGGTTTCCTAGCTAAACTTGGCGCACTTGATTTTGCTGGCGGTACAGTTGTCCATATCAATGCCGGGATTGCAGCCCTTGTTGGTGCCTTAGTTCTCGGAAAAAGAAGGGAGAAAGCCCTCTTGCCGGGTAACCTCACGCTGGTAGTTACAGGTGCAGGTCTTCTATGGTTCGGCTGGTTTGGGTTTAATGCGGGCTCGGCTTTGACAGCGAGCGGCCTTGCGGGCGCAGCATTCATTAACACAAATACGGCAACTGCGGTTGCGGCGCTCTCCTGGATGTTCACTGAATGGATCCACTCCAAAAAACCTACCGTCCTTGGCCTTGCATCCGGTGCAGTCGGTGGCTTGGTAGCTATCACTCCGGCTGCTGGCTTTGTTAATATCACCGGAGCGATAGTCATTGGGATAGCCGCTGGCATTATACCGTTCTTTGCGGTTGCTGCCTTGAAGCCGAAACTGGGCTATGATGATACCCTTGATGCCTTTGGTATTCACGGGATTGGAGGTACGGTCGGTGCAATCCTTACAGGGGTATTTGCTGATCCTGCGATAAACGAAGCTGGAAAAGGGCTGCTCTTCGGAAATCCAGGACAGCTTTTGATCCAGCTTATTGCAGTTGCGGTAACTTTTGTATACAGTGGGCTGGTGACGTTCATCATTTTTAAGGTCGTTAAGACGTTAGTGGGCCTTAGGGTGGATCCGGAGGATGAGATGACCGGTCTTGACGAGAGCCAGCATGGTGAACGAGCGTATAACCTATAAATCTAAAAAGCGCGTAGCTCATGGATCATGTGAGATGGCACTTGTAGTAGGTTTTTTGCCAATGGCCACTCGAGAAGGTATATTGAGGAGGAATAATGAAGAAAATAGAAGCGATTATCAAGCCTTTCAAGTTAGATGAAATAAAGGATTCATTGAATGAATTGGGCGTTCATGGCATGACCGTTACCGAAGTAAAGGGTTTCGGAAGACAAAAAGGTCATGTGGAGCTTTACAGAGGGGCAGAATATGACATAGCTTTTATTCCTAAAGTAAAACTTGAGGTTGTCATATCAGACGCAATGTCACAAAAGGTAATTGCCACAATCGAGGAAAAGGCAAAAACAGGCAAAATAGGGGATGGAAAGATCTTCGTCTTTTCTCTTGAGGAGGTCATTAGGATAAGAACCGGCGAGAGGGGTGAAGCAGCCATCTAGAGTCAGACTGATTAGAGTAAGTCTTTAGGGCTGGGGACACGCACTAGCGGTCCCCGCCCATCGAATAGCTACATTTATGTAGCGCATACAAAAATGTAGGCTTTGTACCTATCTAATTGTTTTAAATAAGCAAAAGTGATTTATGACAAGATAGTCCTACATTTTTGTAGGGTCAGTATTTTTTGGTGTGTAATTTTCTTCCGTAAAATTAACAGATTACTTTTGGCACGCTTCTGGCTCTATCT
>CAZNTS010000257.1:0-3998 GCA_964576045.1 uncultured Nitrospiraceae bacterium
AAAACACGCACCGTACTGTAAAGATTGGAATTCAAGTATCTTGCCATGCGAAAGGCATCGTTCTTTTCCACTATCGCCATGTTGTGCGCGTTACCCTTCACATTTTTGTCATCACTTAGAACCCAATCGTCAGCCTCGAGATAGCGGCCCAACGAACCGTCCCTGTATGGCAATCCATAACTTCTCTTCTTCATATCTTCCATGTCTTCTTTTTCAATGGTCAGGATGTCACTTTCTAACGCCACCAGACTGTTCTCATAAAGCTCTGGGGCCAGAGGGAATCCCTTGATCCTGACCCTCAGCCTCTTTAAAACCTCAGCATTAGGGAGCATTATGTTGGATTTAAAGAACGGCACGGTCGTATAATCAAAGAGTACTCTGTCAGATGGGTCTTTTGCTATCTCCTCCACCTGAGAATAAAGAGTGAAGCCCAACGGATTCTCCTCTTTTACGATCATCCCCTTCTCGTTACTCCACCACACCTCTTTCCCTGCCCGGAATTTATACAGACTGAGGACACTTGTTCCCACCTTCATCGGCCGAATCTCTTCGAGAGAAACCTTAATGTCCCTTATTTCAAGGCTGGCAAAATCCAGCAATGGAACGGTAAAGACTGAATCTGGAGCAGGATTTTTCTGAACAAGTGCAGAGATGAACGTAATGGGCAAGTAAAACTCCCTCCCCTTTTTCTGCATCTTATGGGTCTTTCTTTTTCCGGCGGATTCAAGGAAAAAAATCACTTCATCGTGATCAACTTCACCGCTAAGTTTAATGCCCTTCGCGTCTTTAAAGTTAGATGTATATTCAAAAGATTTTATCGAGAATGACAGGTCACTCAGGCATCTCAGCTTATCGGAGAGCACGGTATCATTGCCATCCTTCTTAACCTTCATTTCGCGCTCGTGCGCGAGGATAATCTCATCTCCCACTTTTTCGAAAGTAGTGTGGGCAAAGCCTATCTTGGTGCTCCCCGCATAAATATCATACCAAAAAGCAGATTTGTTTATGGATGCCTTGAGTGTCCCTACCCTGTCAATCGATGTGCCAGAATAGTCCCTGTAAAACAGCAGTGTCATTAAGGCAATCCAGACACAGATGATGGCTATATTAATTATTCTTATTGTTTTGGCCATAGCAAAGTTGCTGATATTATACAATAAAAGACTATTTCGAACCATGCCTAGCGCTTGTTGCTTGGGAGAACATCAAATTTATGTGAACTACTGACTTGACAACAGAAAATAAAATCTTTTATAGTTCTAAGGTTTTCGGATGACTCTGTTCCTTAAAAAAGGAAAAAGTTTCTCAAATAGTACCGGCCGAAATATTGTGGAACGTGGCCGACCCAGTTTATGTGCACGAATAGCGTGGATAATTCTGATGGCATTGATATTGCTTAACCGTCCTGAGGACGGCAATCCCAGATGAAAGGGGGTGAAAAGAGAATGAAGATATTTACCATCGTATTGACCGTAGTGGTCGCGGTAATGTTTATCGGTAGCGCCATGGCAGTGCCTCCAGGAAAGACTGCTGAGTACGCGGGAGGCGCAATGGGCAAGGTTGTTTTCGACGGCAAGGTCCATGCTGACAAAGGCCTAAAGTGTAATGACTGCCATACTAAAATATTCCCCATGAAGAAGGGGACCAAGATGACCATGGCAGATATGAACGGAGGCAAGTTCTGCGGAGAGTGCCATAACGGAACAAAGGCATTTGCTACGAAGGAAGCAGCCAACTGCGGAAAGTGCCACAAGAAGTAACCGACTTGCAGAGATGATGATATGATGATAAAAAAGGCCCAATATTTGGGCCTTTTTTATTGATCTAGAATTGGTCGTCCTAAACGAGCTTTGCCTATCTATACATATGTAAGCCAAGCCTCATAATTCTTATTCCTTCCCTTTACCACATCAAAAAATATTGACTGCAGTTTCCTCGTGACTCTTCCCGGCTTCCCATCAGCCAATATCCTTCCATCAACCTCTCGGATAGGGGTAACCTCGGCTGCGCTTCCTGTAAAAAAGGCTTCATCAGCTATGTACAACTCGTCCCGTGTAAACCGCTCCTGAACTATAGGAATACCTTCATTGTGTGCAATTTCCATTATGCTGTCTCTGGTAATCCCTTCAAGTATCGATGTAAGAGGGGTCGTCTTCAAAACTCCGTTTCTCACTATAAAAACGTTTTCACCGCTTCCCTCCGAAACATATCCCTCTGTATCGAGTAAAAGCGCCTCATCGTACCCGCAGGAAATCGCCTCCTTCTTCGCAAGCTGAGAATTCACATAGTAGCCACAAACTTTTGCCCTCGACAGGTTGGAATTCACATGGCCTCTTATAAAGGACGCAACTTTTACACGTATCCCGTTGTTAATCCCTTCTTCACCGAGATACGTTCCCCACGGCCAGGCAGCAATAGAGACCCTTACGGGGCTATCCTTTGGGTAAAGCCCCATCGCTCCGTAACCTATGTATACAAGAGGCCTGATATAGCATTCCCTTACATTGTTAATAGCAACGGTCTTGATTACTGCCTCATTGAGAGCTTTCTCTGAGAAAGGAACATCCAATAGAAAAATGCGCGCTGAATCAAACAGCCTCTTCATGTGCTCTTTGAGTCTGAAAATAGCGGGGCCTTTTTCTGTCTCATAGCAGCGGATACCTTCGAATACCCCAAGGCCGTAATGGAGCGAATGGGTCAGGACATGGACTTTAGCCTTGTCCCAATCGACAAATTCACCATCCATCCATATCTTTTCCGTCTCTTGGATCATAGGCCTTTATTTATAGCAGTATATCCAAAGCCATGTCAACTGTTATTAAGCTACGAAATGCCGTTTGTATAATGCTGAACTGCTTGATAAAACAGATGCTTTAAGGAAAACATATGAGGCATGTTTCAAAAGTCTTTTGTAGCTCGTTATTCTCCGTGCTTTCGCACAATTGCCATTATCCCTTCTAACTTTGTACAATGACGGCGTATTTGACGACTTTGTATATATGCCAATTTTCGCTTGACAACCTCATATCATTATAATATCATATCGTTATGATTCATAATGAAACTGTTCAGTTGCATAATACAACTATTGACAGATTCAGCAGAGAAAAACTCTACATACAGCTAACACAGATTCTTCTTGATGAGATCACCTCAGGGAGGTGGCAACCCGGCGAGAGGATACCAACGGAAGAAAGCCTCTGTAAAAAATTCAGCGTCAGCAAGATCACGGTTCGCCAAGCAATTCACAATCTGGCGTCCGACGGATATCTGCTCAAGCTTCAGGGCAAGGGAACTTTTGTAACGGGCGTTCTTTCCGAAGGATGTCTCGCAATGAAAACCCTCTTTACAGAGGAGATGTTCGGGAAAGAAGTGAAAGTGGAAAGAAAGATACTGTCCACTGGGATAATGTCCCCCCCATCCGACGTGGGCGGGTACCTGAAAACCTCTGACAGTGTATATAAAGTCCTGAGTAAAAGGATTGTAAATGGTGAACCGGTCTATCTTGAAGAATCTTTCATCCCGGTTCACCTGCTCCCGGATATAGATAAGGTGGATTTTTCGAGCCTCTCTCTTTATTCCATCCTTCGGGACAAAGGGAAGAAGAAGATATTTAAGGTCATACAAACAATCGAGATATCGCAGGCACGTGCCGAGAGCGCGAGACACCTCGATGTAGAGACAGGCGTCCCCGTCCTCGTGGTGCACAGACTTCTCCTCAGTTCCGACATCACACCTCTAGCATACACCAGATTTCTTGGCAGGAGCGACCGTTACAAATTCCAAACTGAATTCGAAAGAATAAGGTAACAACATAAGGAAGGAAGGTTTATTGACATGGGATCGAGAACTTTTGAAACCAGTAATGATTACGCGAGCCAGAAGAATTGGCTGGTCTTTATCTCAATCGTTTGCCTGCTGGTATTTCTCCCCGAATTTGCAAAGGCATATACTGAAGCGCCTTCTCCTCCTGCCCTCTATGGCTCGCCTTTACCTTG
>CAZNTS010000258.1:0-4255 GCA_964576045.1 uncultured Nitrospiraceae bacterium
GTACAAGGAACTCTTTAAGGTGAAGGCTGATTTCGACAGCCGAATGGAGAGGACAGCAGAGAATATCAGGAAGTACTCAATGTTTATCGCATCGTTGTGCAGGGCGGAGAACCTGCCTCACTTCGATAAGTCAGGAGTATCGAAGATCGTTGAATACGGATCGAGGCTTTCCGAACACCAGGACAAACTCTCTTCGAGGTTCAGTGATGTTGCAGACCTTATACGCGAGTCGACCTACTGGGCGAGGACAGTGGGCAGCGGCGTGGTAAAAGCTGAGCATGTCGAAAAGGCGATCAATGAGAAGATATACAGGAGCAACCGGATAGAGGAGAGGCTCCGGGAAATGACAAACGAGGGTACCCTGATCGTGGACACATCGGGTGCGAAGGTTGGGCAGGTGAATGGTCTTGCGGTGCTGGAAGTAGGCGACTACAGTTTTGGCAAGGCCTCAAGAATCACCGCGAGCGCCTATACGGGTAAGGCCGGTGTGGTGAATATCGAGCGTGAAACGAAGATGAGCGGCAAGATCCACGAAAAGGCTATCCTGATACTTACGCATCATCTCGGCAGCAAGTATGCCACAAAGAAGCCAATCAGCCTCGCCGCTTCCATTACTTTTGAACAACTTTATGATATGGTGGAGGGTGACAGCGCCACATGTGCAGAGTATTACGCTCTAATCAGCACCATCTCAGGGGTTCCGCTAAAACAGAATTTTGCGGTCACTGGTTCTATGGATCAGTCCGGTGTTGTGCAGCCCATAGGCGGTGTGAACGAAAAGATAGAAGGCTTTTTTGAACTTTGCAAGCTCAGGGGGCTTGACGGCAGCCATGGAGTTATCATACCCCGGAGGAACGTGAAGAATCTCATGCTGAAAAAAGACGTGATCGATGCTGTGAGAGGCTCCAAATTTTCAATATATGCGATCGACATCGTTGACGAAGGGCTGGAGATACTCACCGGTATGCCTGCGGGTGTGTTGAAGGAGGATGGCACTTACCCTGAAGAGACAATCAACTATCTTGTTGCTAAACGTCTCACCGAGATCTCGGAGGCACTGAAGGAGAAGAAGGAAGAAAAGGAAGAGGAGGGGAAGAGGGAATCCGATTCTCCGGAAAAGGAGAGGTCCCAGAGACAGAAGAGGAGCCGCAAGACCCTGCGCAGATGACAAATGCGGTGTGATGAAGAGACTGCTATGGGGCATTCAAGCTGTTGCAATTTTTCTGTTCACTCTGCCGCTTTGCATAGTGCCGGTGAGGTGGGGGGAGTTTCTCGGTCTTATAGTTTACCGTCTGTGGAAGAGCAGAAGGACGATAGCACTGGGCAACCTGAAAAAGTGCATGGAACTTGGCGCTCTGTCCACTGTTCAGTCCCCGGAAGAGGTAATAAGGGAGAATTTCAGGAACTTCGGCAGGTCGTTCATTGAGATCATAAGAATTTATTATGGTACAGGAAGATCAATACTTGAGAAGGCGGTCATTAAGGGCATTGAGAATTTCGAGAAGGCTAGAGCTAAAGGCAAGGGGGTCATTTTCCTTACCGGGCACTGCGGCAACTGGGAACTTCTTGCCATCCTGTCTTCTTATAAAGTCGCTCCCCTTTCTGTTGTAGTTAGACCCCTCAACAATCCATACCTCAATGCGTTCCTGCTTAGGGCGAGGTCACGTTTCGGCAACAGCGTGATTGACAAGAAGGGAGCGCTTCGGGCGATCCTGACCGCCCTAAAGGGAAGAGGCAATGTCGGAATTCTGATGGACCAGGCGGTACTTCCCGAGGAGGGATACGTGATCGAATTTCTTGGGCAAGGGGCCTGGACCTCAAAGATGCCGGCCTTGCTGGCTAGAAAGACCGGCGCCTCGGCAGTGCCTGCTTTTATCAGAAGGACCGAATCGGGACATGAGATAACGATCCATCCTGAAATCCTTCTTTCATCAATGGGCAATCAGGAAGAAGCGGTGAAGGAAGACACCGCTAGATTTTCTGGTTTTATCGAGGACTATATAAAGGAAAACCCTTCCCAATGGCTCTGGATACACAGACGATGGAAGAGGGTGCTGCCGGAGTAAACTGTATCAGGCGAAGTAATTCCTTAACGCCTCTTTCCAGTCTGTTGGTCTTTGACCGGTCGCCAGGATAAAGAGCGAAGTATCGAGCACCGAGTGAGGTGGCCTTCTTGCAGGCCTGGGGAATGCATCGCTGGTCACTGGAATGACCGCTGCAGGGCTTACTGACAGCCGCACAATTTCTTTCGCAAAGTCGTACCAGCTTATTCCCCCGTCTGTTTCATCGGTAAAGTGATGGATGCCGTATGCACCGGTAGAGATAATCGCTGCAATGCCTCGGGCAAGGGACATTGTGGACGTTGGTGAGCCCCTCTGGTCATCAACGACCCTTAATTGCTGCTTTTCCTTTGAAAGCCTGAGAATCGTCGATACGAAATTGTTTCCAGCCTTTCCGTATAACCAGCTTGTCCTTATGATGTAAAACCTTGTCATGGCCCACTCGATATACTTCTCGCCCGCCAACTTCGATTCGCCGTAGGTATTGATTGGGTTAGTGTGATCAAATGGCGTGTATGGAATCTTCTTTTCGCCGTCAAAAACATAGTCGGTGCTGATATGACAAAGGGGTATGTTGTCATCATTGCAAACCAACGCAAGGTTCTGGACGCCGATCCCGTTAACAAGGAACGCCTTGTTTCTCTCTTCTTCAGCCTTGTCCACCTGCGTATAAGCAGCACAATTTATGACGATATCGGGGAGAGAATTCTTCAGCGCACGGTACAGCACGTCCTTCTTTGTGATGTCGAGATCTTCCTCCGCCGGTGAAAAAACTTCATGGCGTTCCCCCAGGATCGGAATCAGGTCATGTGCGAGCATGCCCTTTGCACCTGTGACGAGTATTTTCATCGAGTCATACCTAAAGTAAGCGTTTTCAAAGTGCTTTCATTATAATGCGTGGGCCATGAAAAGAAAAAGGGTGTGCTTCGCTTCAGGGCTATTTAGCATAATGCTGTAACTTTTCTATTATTTGTCCTTCTTTCCCCAGAACCCCTGGCTCTCAGAAGATAGCCGTTCTTTGAGCGGTCTCCACCACCACTCGTTGGTCCTGTACCATTGAACGGTCTTCGCCAGTCCTCTCTCTATATTCACGGACGGCTTCCAAGCCAGCTCGCGCCCTATCTTTGATATGTCCAGACTATACCGGTAGTCGTGTCCCGGCCGGTCGGTCACATAGGTGATATATTCTTCATCCTTTCCCATAAGTTCGAGAACTTCTTTTGCGATCTGGATGTTTCTCATCTCCGCTTTACCTCCGACGTTATATGTCTCACCCGGTCTGCCTTTGTGAAGAATGAGATCGATAGCTCTGCAGTTGTCTTCAACAAAGAGCCAGTCTCTCACGTTCATGCCCTTGCCGTATAAGGGTACCGGTTTATCGTCCAAGAGGTTTGTGATCATAAGAGGGATGAACTTTTCAGGAAACTGGTAAGGGCCGTAATTATTGGACGGCCTGACAATTACGGAGGGAAGGCCAAAGGTCTCATGATACGACCTTACCAGCAGGTCCCCTGAAGCCTTTGAAGCGGAATAAGGTGAATTGGGTCGAAGAGGGGTCTCCTCTGTGAATTTCCCCTCATCTGTCAGAGACCCGTACACTTCATCGGTAGAGATATGGATGAACTTCTTGACTAGGAGATCCCTTGCCGCTGAGAGCAATACATAGGTACCCATGATATTCGTGGTCAGAAAGGGCTGCGCGTCTGCTATGGACCTGTCAACGTGACTTTCAGCTGCGAAATGGACCACTGCGTCAACGCTGTCCATAACTTCTCTTACGACAATAGAATCCCTTATATTCCCCTTAACAAACAGATACCGGTCGCCGCCGGGGACATCTTTCAAATTTTCAGGATTGCCCGCGTAAGTGAGAGCATCGAGGTTGATGATGCGATACTCCGGGTAAGTGGTTAAGATGTGCCGGATGAAGCTCGAACCAATGAAACCGCAGCCTCCGGTGACGAGAAGCTTCATCGGTCAATCTGAAAGGGACTTAGAGGGTCGTCTTCGTACCTCAATTCGTCTACCTTCTCCTTCTTTCCCCATCCCGCATAGAGCTTGTCCGGGAAATTCAGGACGAGCCCGTCTGAGTCCCCGGAGTTCCTGTACGCGTGGACCACGCCGGGAGGGACCGTCACGATCAGTGTGTCAGCATTTTCGATAACCTTTTTCTTTCCATAAGTGGAAGAGTCCTT
>CAZNTS010000259.1:0-3775 GCA_964576045.1 uncultured Nitrospiraceae bacterium
CCTTCTTCATGAAATTCACCTCCTTCCATAAAATCTTTTTATTCGAGGATTAACTCTATACAACATTCATGCCAAAAAAGACGACGGATAAGAATGTAGAATTCTATTTGAAATTAGAGGTTTTTTAGACTGCTCTTTGACTGAAGCGTTTAGAAGTCATTTATTCCCTTTTAAGGAGAATCTTCCTTTTTTAGGGAGGAACCCTCTAGGCCGAACTTTTCCCACCGGTACCAGAAGGTTTTATAGCTCATCCCAAGAAGCCGAGCAGCCTTTGCCGCCACGTTGTTTGCCTTGCTCATCGCCTTTTTCAGAAGCTCCTTTTCGAGCTCTTCAAAGACGATACCGTCGTCAGGGACGTCGATATCGAACATGCCCTGTTGACGGGATAGCCTAAGCTCGCTCTTTATATCTTTAACCCTTATGGTGTCAGAGTCACACATAAGCAGCGCCCTTTCGATCACCGATTCCAACTGCCTCACATTTCCCGGCCAGTGGTATTCCACAAGCGCCTGCATTGCCGCTTCGTCCACTTCCCTGACCCTCTTACCGAATTCGTGGTTGTATCGATCGAGAAAGAGATGGACGAGTTCCAGAATATCCTCCTTTCTTTCACGCAGCGGAGGCAGTTCTATCGTCACAACCCGTAACCTGTAGTAGAGATCTTCCCTGAACTTCCCATCCTTCATTTCCTTCTCGAGATCTCTGTTCGTTGCCGCAATCATCCGGACGTCCACCTTTATCGCTTCCCTCCCGCCTATTCTTCGTACCTCTTTTTCCTGAAGGACCCTGAGGATCTTGGATTGGGTCATGGCTGGCAGGTCTCCCACCTCATCAAGGAACATTGTACCGCCACCGGTGGCCTCAAACAGCCCGACCTTTCTGGCCACCGCACCCGTAAACGCACCCGGCTCATAGCCAAATAGCTCGCTCTCAAGAAGGGTCTCGGGAATGGCGGCGCAGTTAATGGCGGTGAATAGTTTGGATCTCCTCTGGCTGTTATAATGAATTGCTCTGGCCACAAGTTCCTTCCCGGTGCCGCTTTCGCCGAGAATAAGGACCGTGACAGGGCTGTTTGCGACCTTCTTTACCAGCCCAATGACATCCCTCATCGCATTCGAACTTCCCACAATACCATGGATACTGAACTTGTCATGCAAGGCGCGATGAAGGTCCCGATTTTCTCTCAAGAGCCTTGTCTTCTCGAAAGCGTTCTTCACGTTCAGGAGCACTCTGTCTTTATCAAGAGGCTTCTCGATGTAACTGTATGCGCCCTTGTTCATCGCTTCTACCACTGAAGGAATTGTGCCAAATGCAGTCATAAGGATGACTTCCGCCGAGTTCTCATCGGATTTTATCTTTTCCATAAGTTCAATACCGTCCATCCCCTCCATCTTCAGATCCGTAAGTACCACATCAGGATGAAAAGACTTCATGATCTTCAACGCCTCTTCCCCTGAGGATGCAACATGAGTTTCATATCCCTCTGCAGAGAGAATAGTCTTGAGAATGCTCCTCTGGTTCAATTCATCGTCTACGACAAGAACGACGGCCATTATTGCTCCTCCATAGAGATTCTCATGCGACCACCGGTAGGCTGATTATTACCTCGCTCCCGCCGCCTCCTTCACTACGGAACTCGATTTTCCCCCCGTGCTCCTCAACGATGCGCTTGGTCGTTGCAAGGCCCAGTCCGAGCCCATTACTTTTTGTGGTAAAGAAGGGTTCGAATAGCCTTGCGAGGTTCTCCTTTGAAACGCCCGTCCCTGTGTCACCCACCAAAAGAACGAATTTCCCGTCATCTCTCTTCGTACTTATGGTTAGCACTCCTCCATCGGGCATTGCCTGGAAGGAGTTCATGACCACATTGAGAATGCACGTCTTGATCAACTCGGGGTCGACTTTTATTTCAGGTGAAAAATCGTAGTTTCTGATGATTTCGACCCGTTTTGAGTTGGCCTTCGCCCTGATGATCTCCACGACGTCGTTCAGCACGTCTTCGACACGGGTGAGCTGCATGTTCAACCGGAGGGGCTTTCCGTAATCGAGAAAATCCGTAACAAGCCTGTTGAGCCGGTGTATCTCGTGCTTTATACTCGATACCAGGGAGTCGAATTCCTGCATACTTCCGGATTCACACGGGCGGTATTGTTCCTTGATGTGGTCGATACTGAGACTTATGAAGTTCAAAGGATTCCGTATTTCATGGGCAATGCTTCTAGACAGCTGGCCCACTGCGGAAAGGTGCTCCGCCTCGCGCAGCCTCTCCTCCAGACGCTTGTTCTCCCTCAACCTTTGGACCATGAAATTGAAGCTCTCTGTAAGTTCACCTATCTCGTCTTTTCTGTCCACAGTCAGGTTCTGGTTGAAATCTCCTGCAGCAACCCTTCTTGCCGCATCCACTACACCATGGATCGGTTCCGTATACCTAAGTGAAAGGAATATGGCGAGCCCACAACCTATGCCGAAAACTATCAGGGCGGCAAATATCCTCTTCACCATGTTGTTCTTGAGCACCTGGGACACATCGTCAGCGTTTATCTTCAGATGAATATACCCGTAATGGGAATCACCGGCAATAACCGGCACGATCACGTTGTATGCCTTTCCCTCTTTCGACACGGGCTCACCCAGCTCCGCCCTGATCACCAGTTCCTTCTTTTTCGGACTTATCGCAGCACCTACCTTTGTAGGATTTGTGCTCGCGATGATCTCATCTGTGTTGCTGATTATCGATATCTCGTTAATCCCTTTTGAGTTAAGGCTCTTCAGGTACTGAGCAAGTCTGGTTTCGTCCGTGGTGCCACTGGCGGTAACCTCTTCAACGCCCACCTGGATGGCCTTTGATAACTCGGCTGTCTGATTCCCGAGTTCATTCAGCAACACTTTCTCGGAATGCCAGTAAAGAAAGAGAAGGATCGAAAGAAGCACTGAGCTGAGAAAAAGCATCATGAGGACGAGCTTCTTGTTCAGTGAAAGATTGAGGAAAGGCGAACGCAGCCTAGAAATGACAGGCCACTTCATGTCCCACGCTCCGGGACCGATGGCGGGTTTATGCATGAGAGAGCCATTTGGGTTTATTATAACTCAAAGAGAGGGGAAATTGAGAAGAGACGCCTGTTCCGCTCGTTGTAAAATTATCTTCCATTCGTTTATAATTTATTAAATCCTCTATGCTTAAAACCGATCTCATATACAAGCACCCGGGATTATTGACCATGCTCAACATTCTCGTTTCTCTCTCACTTTTCGTCCTAACGCTTTTCTTTGCAAGGGACATCCTCTCATCTTTCTTCAAAAAGACTGAGAAAACGGTATCCCAGTTACCTGCCGGTGTGCCGAAACTAAAGAAGGGCCTGCAGGAGTACGCAGTCATTCTGAGAAGCAACCCTTTCGGCTTCCCGAATGGTCAGTTAAAAGAGCTCTCTGCCGAGAAGGAAGGTGGGGCTTCCCGTTCGGATCTTACGCTTATAGGCACTGTTGCGGGTTCTCCTCTGCAGAGTTATGCCATATTTGCCGATAGAAGCGGCACGCAAGAAGTGTTCCGGGTCGGCGAATCCGTTTTTGGCGCTGGGAAACTGAAGAAGGTAGAGAGAGACAGCGCGCTCATCTCAGAAAACGGCAGGGAGGTGAAGATCCCCATCGCAGACATCCTCACGATCAGGGAAATAAATCCGCGGGAGGCTGGCACTTCTGCGTCTGATTTTGCCAGGAGCGCAGGGAAGGGAACGTTTGTCGTCGACCAGAAGAAGATCCTCAATGCCCTGGAGAACCCCAA
>CAZNTS010000260.1:0-6342 GCA_964576045.1 uncultured Nitrospiraceae bacterium
TGCAGCTGCTGGGTAAGGTCCCCGATTTCGTCGAGAAAAATAGTACCCCCATTGGCTTCTTCAAAAAGTCCTCTCTTGGATGTTGTTGCACCCGTAAAAGCTCCTTTCACGAAGCCGAACAACTCCGACTCCAGGAGGGTCTCAGGGATTGCACTGCAGTTTATGGGCACGAATGGCTTGTCCTGTCGAGCACTGTTATAATGAATTGCTCTTGCAATAAGCTCCTTGCCAGTACCTGTCTCACCTAGCAGCAGAACGTTGCTCTTCGAATCCGCGATCTTTTTCACTTCCTCAATCAGCGAGGTAATTTTTTTGCTCTGGCCGACGACGTTTTTGAAATCATATCGTTCTTCGATCTGTTTCCTGAGAATAATGTTTTCGGACTTCAGGGACCTTTCCCTCAGAGCGTTCCTCACGATTCTTTTTATCTCCTCATGGATGATCGGCTTGATCACGTAATCGCAGGCACCCGCTCTGAGGGCACCTACAGCGGTTTCTATGGAGGCATATGCAGTGATAATGATCATGATCTGTTCCGGCAGCTTCAAGCGGACCCTTCTGAGTAATTCTATCCCGTCGATGCCCGGAAGCAGGATGTCCGTGATAATAAGATCATATGCAACTTCCTCGATCATTCCCATCGCCGCTTCAGCGCTGCTTACCGTATCCACCTCATATCCGTCTCTCATGAGCACCCTTTTCAGGGACTCGCAAAGGGTCTCTTCGTCCTCAACTATTAAGAGTCTCTCATTCATGCTATGCACGATTTCTTAAATAATAAAAGGCTTGTACCGCTCAAGGATAGTTCCCTGGACCTTGGATATGAGATGGAACGCCTCCTTCAAAGTCTTTTTCTCGAGGTTGCTAAGGCTGTTTGGATTAATGAAATTGTCCGGTTTCCTGCCTTCCGTAATCTGCTCGAATTGATGGTGGATCCTGAGGAGCATAATGAACTCGAATGCTTGCTCCATGCTTTCCGCGTGCTCTCTAACTGTAGCGTGCCGCTCTTTCAGCGCATGGATTCTTCCCAGTGTGGATGTTTCCTTTACTCCTCTTTCAAGGGCAAAGAGACGCAGCGCGTCTGCCAGAGGGGTGAGTCCCTTCACCTTGAGATGGAACATATCCTTGTGTTCTCCGCTTTTCTCGACCACAAAGGACTTGAGAAAGCCGATCGGAGGAGAGTTCTTCATTATAGTGTTAGCCATATGGCCTAAAAAGATACCTTGGCCTCCCATCATGGAGACGACGTAGTCGCTCAATTCTTCAGCTAGCCTGAACTTTCCGTGCAGGGGCCGGAAGTCGAAAAATATGAGCGAGTTGAGAATCGCGTTAGGAGTTGGCTCGCTGATCCAGGTGGCAAAATACTTCTTCCAGGCCCTGAGCGGTTGGCACCAGCGGGGATTGCTTGCCATATAATCCGCCGGACAGATGGGGAAACCTATTCTCACGAGGCTTTCCTTCACGAACGATGTAAACTCGGTAAAGTACTCTTGCGCCCCGGCTTCCTCTTCCTGAGTGGTCGGATTAGCGTAAATGATGGCGTTGTCCTGGTCGGTTTTGAACGTCTGCTCCCTTCTCCCCTCACTTCCTAGGGCGATCCAGCAATAAGGGACGGGGGGCTGTCCGTATTTCCTCTCGCCGATGTCAAGGATCTTCTTTACCAGCCGATCGTTTATTTCGCTGATGATCTTCGTGATATTGCTCGCCTTTGCGCCTTCTTTGAGGAGTAATCCCACAATATTGTTTATCTTCGGGGAAACAGAGACAAGGCCGTCGACGGTCTGCTGGTTCTCAATATCGTTTGCAAAAGAAAGGGGCGAAGTGCCTTGGAGAAGCATCAGATCATGGTTGGTCATGATACCTTTCAGCGCACCATTCTCTATTACAAGCATATGGTGGATCCGGTATTTGATCATTTTCAGTACCGCTTCAAAGCATGAATCGGTGGCGTCCACACGAATAAGGGAAATGGTCATAATGTTCTTTACGGGTTCGGAAACGCTGCGTCTTTTTGCAACTACCTTCTCACGCAAGTCTTCGTCTGTTACGATGCCGACGGGAAGGTTTCTACTGTCAACGATGATCAGAGAGCTGATCTTATGCAACGACATCGTCTCAGCGGCCTCCTGTATACTCGTTTCTTCCTGCACCGTCACAGCCTCTGAAGCGATGTTGCCCGCCGGAGTGGTAAAAAGAAAACGATCGCTGCTGCCGTAAAAGAGGCTCTTGTTCTGCATTTCCCGGTAGGTCCTGTCCACATAGCGTGAAAGATAAGACATGTAATACTCGTTGAATGGCGGGCTTGTCTCCAAAAGCTTCATGACCTTTTCCTTGCGCAGGATGTAGCAGATGGTATCGTCGATAGCCACAACCGTGGTCCTCCCCCTATCCCGTCCCATAGACAGGAAGCCGAAGTTGTCTCCTTCTCCCCTATAATCGATAATCACATCATCTCCGGCGTCAGACCGCATCAGGATCTTTACGCCCCCTTTTTTTATGATCCTCAGGGCATCGCTTGGAGGGCCTCCTTGTTGCAGTATAACCGTGTCTCTGGGATAGAATTCCATTGAGACACTGCCGGCCACGGATCTCAGCGTTGCTTCGTCGAGAAACTGGAAGGGAGGGTGCTTTTTCAGGAAACCTATTACGTCTTCGAGAATCATAGGAAGCAGGAAGCAACGAGTAAAAAGTAAGACGCAGGAAGAAGGAAGTAATGAACTTCTTGGCTCTTAGTTCTCACTTCTCAGTTCTCAGTCCTCAGTCCAGTTGTACCCTTACAGTCTTTCAGCATTTCCCTAAGAACGTCTATCTCTTTTCTTAACCGAGTATTTTCTGTCCTTAAGGCCAGCTGGGTAAGGGCATTTTTTACGATCTGTTTTATCTCTTCATGCATTACCGGTTTCACCACATAGTCGTAAGCACCGGTCCTGAGCGCTTCCACTGCAGTCTCAAGTGAGGCATAGGCCGTCATAATGATCACGATCTGATCTGGAAGGCGCTCTTTAATCCTCTTTAACAGCTCTATCCCGGTGATCCCCGGGAGTATGATGTCCGTGATGATCAGGTCACAAGACCTCTCTTCAAAGACATCCATGACCGCTTCAGCGCTGTTGAAGGTATCCACGATGTACCCTTCTCGCACAAGTACTCTCTTGAGGGATTCACAGAGAGTTTCCTCATCTTCTACTATGAGCAATCTTTCATTCATTATTTTTCGCAGGGAGCCTTATCACAAATGTCGTTCCCTCCCCCCTTCTGCTTTTTACGGTGATGGTCCCGTTGTGCTCCCTGATTATACCATAACAGATACTTAAGCCCAATCCGGTGCCCCTACCCGGTGTTTTGGTGGTGAAGAAGGGGTCGAATATCCTGTCAAGCACGGACTGGTCCATACCCGCGCCTGCATCGTTGAAGATCATTTCGACGAAAGAATCTTTTTCAGCCATCGAGACTTGTAGCTTACCGCCATCGGGCATCGCATCCAGTGCGTTCAGTATGAGGTTCAAAAAGACCTGCTGGATCTTGTCCGGGTTCACCTTCAAGGCAGGGATATCCCCTATATCTGTTACCAGTTGGATGTTTTTGAACCTCTTGTCGTATTTCACCAGATTAATGGTGCGATCGAGAATATCAGGGATGTTCGAGAGAGTTTTTTCCGCAGAGGAGATCCTGGCGAAGTCACCAAGACTCCTGACGATTTTTGCTATCCTCTCGAGATGGCTGTTTATTGTCTTAAGCGATTCCATGGTGAACTCCTGATCATCTTTAGAATTCAGTTCCAGCGATCTCATTTCCTGTACAAGTGAGGATATTGAAGCAAGAGGGTTTCCGATCTCGTGGGAGATACCCGCCGTGAGTTTGCCAATACTGGCAAGCTTCGACGTCTGGAGGAGTTTTTCTTCCATTTTCTTCTTCTCTGTAATGTCTTCGATGATGACCACATACCCTCCCGAGGGATCTTTAAAGGGGCTGATATTGATCTTGAACGATTGAAGTAAAGGTGTCTCGACTGTCATTTCCCACTGTTCGTTCTGGAGGAGTATCTCCCGGTTGAACCACGGTAGAAGATTTGTGATCGGCCACTCAAATGCGTCCGACCGTTTGATACCGGTGATAGTCTCCATTTCCTTGTTCCAATACCTCACGAGAAGAGAAGCGTCAATGGTAACAATGCCGGCGGGTGCACTCTCGATGATATTTTCGCTGAATTCCTTGAGATAGGCGAGGTTTCTGTTCGCATCTGCAAGCTCCTGCCTCGAGAGCCGAAGAGTATCCGTCATCTGTTTGATGGAGCTAGAAAGTTCGCCTCGTTCCTGTTCGGTCAAGGTGAGCTTGTCTTCGAAGATAATGGTAGCTATGGCGGAACCGAGGGCCCCCGATAGAACTCTCTCTGCCTCATCCCTTAGCCTGATGAGATCGCTCCCCGTAATCGAATTTCTCCTTAGCCTTAGCCGCGCGACAAAGTTGTCGACAATGTCCCTCGCCTCTTTCCTTCCGATATACTGTCCGAGGATGTCCTCGATCTGCTGGATACTGTAGGTACCCTTGGTCGGTACTATCTTTGGGGAATAGGAATCAACGAACATCAGCGACTGCCGCTCTTCTTCCCCGCTCTGCCGAGTGAAGATCGATACCCCAACATAGAACAGAACGTTAAATAAGAGTCCCCAAAACAGTGAATGGCTCCACTTGTCGAGCCCCCTCAGGCCGAAGAGTGCGTGGGGATTAACCACCTCGGAGGTCAGGAGTTGATCGAAGAACCCCTTCTGTTGGATTATGCCCGATTTCAAAAGTGCCGGCATCAGCAGGGTGTAAAACCATATGAGGAAACCGGCAAGTATTCCTGCGGCAGCCCCGGCCTTGTTTCCCCGTTTCCAGTAAAGACCGAGGATGATGGCAGGTGCGAAGATGGTGACTGCCTCAAAGGACTTAAGTCCGATGTCCACAAGGCTGTAAAATTCGCCGATGGACGTGGCAAAGAAATAGCCAAGAAACACGCAGGCCAGTATGATGATCCTCTTGAGGTTCAGGATTATTGTGGGGAACCCCTTCATCTCGTTGAACCTGAAGATGGCGGGCATCACCAGATTGTTCATCACCATGGTGCTGAGCGCCAATGACTCAACGATAATCATCCCAGTGGCGGCGGAAAGGCCGCCGATGAATACAACCAAGGCGAGCATGTATTCCCGCTGTCCGAGGGGGATCGTAAGCACAAAGTTGTCGGCATCCGCCTGGCTGCCACCCAGGAGAAGGCCCCCGAAGGCCACCGGCATCACGAAGATATTTATTAAGAAGAGATAGAGGGGAAACAGCCACATCGCCTTTGAGACGTGCGAGACGTCGGAGTTTTCGACCACCGCCACATGGAACTGTCTTGGCAGGAACATGATGGCCATCATCGAGAGGAAGAGGAGGGAGAACCACTCGTTATAGCTCACCGATGTTCCTCCTCCGAGGAAGAGGAGGTCGCCATATGGAGAGTCCTTTATCTTGTCGAAGATGTCTGTGAACCCGTGGAAAAGCTGATAGGTGACGAACACACCCACCAGCAGGAAGGCGATGAGTTTCACAAGGGATTCAAAGGCAATGGCGAACACTAGTCCTTCGTGCCGCTCTGATGAGTCCAGTCTCCGCGCGCCGAAGATGATGGCGAACATCCCGAGGATTAGGGTAATTACCCAGCCAGCTGCAGCGCTCCCCTTTGTCTCTCCAGCGAGAATGATGAAAGTCCTCATGATAGCCTTGATCTGGAGCCCGAGATAGGGCGTGATGCCCACCACCGCCACCACAGCAGCCAGGGCAGAGAGGAAGATGGAATTACCGTAGCGAGAGCCGATAAAATCGGAAATAGTGGTAATCCTGTTTTGCTTAGCGATGACTATGATCTTCCTGAGGAGAACCCACCAGAGAGATGCCATGAGTGTGGGGCCGAGGTATATTGTAAGGAATGACATTCCTGACGTAGCAGCCTTTCCGACGCTGCCATAAAACGTCCATGAAGTGCAATATACGGCCATGGACAGGGCGTAGACATAAGGGTTTGAAACTATGCTCCTTCCCGTCTTTTCTCGCCTTTCGGCCCAATAGGCAATGAGGAACAAGAGGCTGAGATAGCAGAGGATATAGAGGAAAAGGAGCCAGCCCTTAAACATCTCTGTACGTCTTGCGCCTGCGGATGAGCGTGATCAGGATACCCACCACAACGATGAAAAGGCCCCAGACACCGAAAAGATAGTAGGGCAGGGAGATACTGAAGATGTCGAGCAAAGGCCAGTTGAAGAGCAGCATGCCGATCAGGAAAAGAAACGGCAGTAATTCTTTACTGTTCATCAATGAAAT
>CAZNTS010000261.1:0-4023 GCA_964576045.1 uncultured Nitrospiraceae bacterium
TCCATGCAAACGAATGGTTATCAGCAGGGCTTTGCCATATGCATTCTGATGAAATTTCCGATGGAACGGTCATAGGTTCTTTCGTACTCAGGCGAGAAAAAACACGCAGGCAGTTCCCCTTGCCTTCCG
Source organism: uncultured Nitrospiraceae bacterium (assembly GCA_964576045.1). Classification (GTDB taxonomy): domain Bacteria; phylum Nitrospirota; class Thermodesulfovibrionia; order Thermodesulfovibrionales; family UBA9159; genus CAZNTS01. The sequence continues at coordinate 130 of CAZNTS010000261.1, forward strand.
TGATAGTGAAGACATTCGCAGCATTTGTGCTTCCTCGCACAGCCCCTGTATGTACACGTACAATGTTTCTTGTTGGCTTCCATGATGCATCCCAAAGGCATTCCTCCTCTCACATGACTTCTAGTCTATTATTCAGCGTAGCACAGAGGATGTAAGAAAGGGAACAATGCTGATGGCGAGCAGGCGTGTTTTCGGCAGCCACCTTATCCAACCTACAAGGTTTTCCTACTGTCTTTCATCCCTTCCACCAGATTGGTGGTAGCCCCCCTGCAGTCTACCTTGAGTTCGGATTCGAGATTGAACTATTTCAGACACGTACAGCAGCTGAATATCGATACCTCCATTGTCTCAAACTCTTTTAGAAGTGGCACAGTTTCTTCATTGATCGTCGTTAACCTGACCCATGCATTAACGAACAAAAATGGTGCTTGGAATTTCCTTGTATACTTTCACAGTTTCGAAAAATCCCTTAATCAAAATCTTCCCGAGTTCCTAATCCTTGCCCATTGTGTCTGTGGTCATGACGAGAAAAAGCCTCTCTTCCGGTTCCATCGTTGTCCGTTCTTTTTGAACTCCACAGGGGTAACCCTTGACGATCTTTACATGCCAGTCATTTCCTTCCTAGAAAGTTTCCAAACAAAATCCGCTTGTTTTAGCAAATTTGGCAAGATTCTTTGCGGAGCCCTCATTGTTGACAACCACTTCGATAATACCCTCCTGCATTTTCGACAATGCCTCTTCCGCTAGGATTACCGGCTTCGAGCAATCAATTCCTCGCGCATCAATAAGCATTTCCCCTCCTAAAACCCATTGTGATTGCCTCAATGCGAAGCATTTAGCATCTTGGGTGCTATTACTACTCTACCGTTATCCAGCAGGTCAACAACATGGAGAGGAGCAGCAGGAGTCTAACCCACCATGACCTTTCTGTCGGCCATGCCTCTGGCTTTGCAGAACAGGAGGGGCACCAACCCCTTGCCGTCCGTTCAGGTATAACTTTCATATCTCCTGAATTCACTCATAGTGAGTATCCGGTCGATTACAAAAATAAGCCCCCTCGCCTTGGGTGAGGAGGGAAGGAAAGGACAGAGCAATCCCATTGGCCCCTAATGCCCGAGTATTATACATCGGACCTGAACCCATGTATGAAATCCTGCAAAGAACAAAAAAACCTTTATTCCTTAAATGCTCTTATATCCGCTGAAAATAGAGCTCATGAGGCCGTTCTTCTCCATGATGTCGTTGTGCCATCCGATGTAGATGTGAAGCACTATAAAGACCGCGATAACCCACATTATGCAATGGTGGAGGAGACGTATCGTGCCCTGAGTGAATATGGCAAAAAGCCAGCCTCCCAGAAGGGTCCATAACCCTCCGCCATGGCTCTGCGAGTAAAGCGCAAAACCAGTGCATATCTCGAACAGGAAGAGGAGAAAAAGCACGAAGTACGTCAGCCCCGCAATGCCGGTGTGGCCGATTGACTCAGGACAGTTCTCCCTGAGAAAACAATAGAACTCAGCGGTGCCGTAAAGGTTCTTCCGCCTCTCCTGGCTGATCGGTATAAACTGGTCCCAGTGCGAATAACGGTTTCCCATGAACCACCAGTATATCCTCACAAGAACGCTTACAGCGAACACATAGGCCGCAACAAAGTGCACGAACCTGAACTGCGCCATGATGAACTGATTCTCCCTCACAGCATGTATAAAGGGAGCGCCTATGTATAGGCCGGTGACACCCAGTGTAAGTATCGCCAAAAAATTCAACCAGTGAGTCAACCGTACAGGAAACTCCCAGACATATACCCTCTTTATCATGGCTGCCTCCTATGTGACCCTGACTTTTATTATCTCATCCATGTTCGAGTCCACCACATGGATGGCGCACGCCATACACGGGTCAAACGAATGGATCGTCCTCAATATCTCCAAAGGCTTGCTCGGGTCTGCAACAGGGGTTCCAATCAATGCTTCTTCGTATGGTCCTCTCTGGCCCTTTGCGTCACGCGGGCCCGCGTTCCAGGTGGTCGGGACAACCGCCTGATAATTGTCGATCTTCCCATCCTTGATAATCACGAAGTGCGCAAGAGTACCACGTGGAGCATCATGGAAGCCAAATCCCTTTGCCTCTTTCGGCCATCTGGACGGATCCCATTTATCGCCGCTGTGTATCCTTAGGTCTCCCTTCTTCATATTAGCGGCAAGGTCACTGATCCATACTGGCAGCATCTCTGCAACGACCAGAGTCTCAATACCTCGGGCAGCGGTTCTTCCGAGCGTGGAAAAAAGCGCTGTGGGACCGACCGCGAGCTTCTGGAGCACCATATTCACCAGCTCTTTCACCCTCTTGTGGCCCGATGCATAAGCAGAGAGCATTCGCGCTAGGGGTCCAACCTCCATAGGGGCGTCTTCATACCTTGGAGACTTACACCAACTGTATTTTCCGTTGGTTTCGAGGAACTCGTACGGAGGTTTTGGGCCCGTATAGTTCGGCGTTGTCTCTCCGGACCAAGGGTGTAATGCCTTGTCGTCGCCGCCGCTATACTTGTACCAGGCGTGCGCCACATTCTCGGTAATCTTATTGTGGTCAACAGGATGGACTTTCGACAAGTCCTTACCCTTGATAATGCCCGGGGGAAGGAAGAGCGTGCCGTTTGCATCTGGGTATTCCCCGCAAGCAAAAAAATTACCAAAGCTCCCATGGCCTGCCCAATCCTTATAAAAAGACGCCACTGCAAGGAGATCAGGGATATAGACCTTTTGCACGAAATCCAGCGACTTCTTCGCGAGGTCCTGCATAAGAGCAATACTGCCGGCATTGAGGGCATTCTGACTGTTAGGATCGACCGGGATCGACATTCCTCCAACGAGGAATGTCTGCGGATGCGGGTTCTTCGCTCCGAGGAGGGCCTGGATCCTGATGATATCTTTCTGCCATTCGAGAGCCTCGAGGTAGTGGGCCACTGCCATCAGGTTAGCCTCAGGAGGGAGCTTATATTCCCTGTGGCCCCAGTACCCGCTTGCAAATATCCCGAGCTGCCCACTCTCGACTAATGATTTCACCCTGTTCTGGACAGCCTTAAAATAAGTCGGTGACGAATTGGGCCAATCCGATATGGACTGGGCGAGGGCAGCCGTCTTCATAGGGTCTGCCTTGAGAGAGCTGACCACATCTACCCAATCAAGGGCGTGGAGGTGATAAAAGTGGATTACATGGTCCTGAACCACCTGGTTACCCATGATGAGATTCCTTATTATCCTCGCATTGTCGGGGACAGTGATTCCCAAGGCGTTTTCGACAGCCCTTACAGATGCGATGGCGTGAACCGTTACGCAAACACCGCAAAAGCGAGAGACCATCGCCCATGCCTCTCTCGGGTCCCTCCCCTTAAGAATAATCTCGATGCCCCGCCACATCGTGCCTGACGACCATGCATCCACTACCTTGCCACCCTCCACCTGCGCCTCAATCCTCAGGTGCCCTTCAATCCTCGTGACCGGATCAATCGCAATCTTGGCCATAACTATACCCCCTTTCAGGTTTATGCTTTTGATGGAACTGCGCCATTTTCGTAAAGAATAGATAGAGATTAGTGATATGTCAAATAGATTATATCTATATTTAAGGCCAACTATATTGCCTTTTACCGCTAGATCATATGTGCCGGACTTCCCGCCATGTGAGCAGAGCAGGCCATTTGGGAAAAATATCGCACAGGAAAATGGCGATGCCTCAATTAGGTAAATTTAGCGACTGCCGGAAGTTCAAAAGAAATTGACCATCGGACATGGCCGGTGCGGAAAAGAAACTTAAAAGACAGATTTAAATCTGATTTCAGTGCTTCTGCGCTTCACTCCTAATGAATTTCAGAAAGGCGCTATATGCCAGAGGGAG
>CAZNTS010000262.1:0-8492 GCA_964576045.1 uncultured Nitrospiraceae bacterium
GTTCATAAAAACTTTTTTCAGGCACGCCGCGAATTCATCGAAACGCAAATAATTAGAAAGTCTGCTGGTAAAGCGTCTTGAATTACGCCTATAACACTGCTCATTCCTTGTCAACAGAACTTCGGATCCACGGTGAGACTCTTCATGGATAATGGGCAAGAAGCGCCGATACGGTATAATGTAAAGGGGATGGTTGTCTTTGGGGAGGAGGCAACCAACACACCGACATTTTTGGAGGCCTACGGAAAAACATGAGCAATATCGAGCATATTTCGGTTCAGACATCTGAAGCAGGGCAGAGGATCGATGCTTTTCTTGCTGTGAAGACTGGGATCACCCGGTCGCGGATACAGAAGTGGATAGGAATGAGGAAAGTACTTGTGAATGGTGTTACGACAAGCCAAAAGTATAGGGTAAGGACTGATGACGTGATTACTTTCTCCCGGCCGGATGAAGAGGTAAAGGGGCTTGTTCCGGAAGCGATACCTGTAGAAGTGCTGTATGAGGACGAATATGTCGTGGTGGTGGACAAACCGGCGGGAATGGTCGTATATCCGGCAGCTGGCCACGGCCAGAATACCCTGATGAACGCCCTAGCCCACCACTGCAGAAGGCTGGCAGATATAGGTGGCCCTCTGAGACCTGGAGTGGTGCATAGGCTTGACAGGGACACCTCTGGGGTGATGGTGGTTGCTGTCGAGGATGGAGCATATTATCACCTTGTGGAACAGTTCAAGCGAAGGACGATCAAAAGGAGATACGTAACGCTGGTCTTTGGGAACCTCAAGGCCGATGCAGGGGAGATAGCCCTTCCTATCGGCCGCTCAGGGTCCGACAGGAAGAAGATGTCCACAAGGGTGAGGAAAGGCAAGGATGCAGTGACAAGATGGAAGGTTCTCCGGAGGTTCGTTGTCGCGACGCTTGTGGAGGTCAGGCTTGGAACAGGTAGGACGCACCAGATACGTGTCCACTTCTCTTCCATCGGACATCCTGTGCTGGGGGATAGGACCTATGGGAGAAAGACGGAGATTGAGGCAGGGAAGAGGAAGACAGCATTTCCAAGACAGATGCTCCACGCGGAAATGCTGGGGTTCGTCCACCCTGCCTATGGGGAATACATGGAGTTTTCGAGCCCGCTGCCGGATGATATGCGTAAAGTACTGGACATTCTTGAGAGTATCAGGGCTTAGCTCCAGCTTCCGGATGCAGATGTGGCGCTTACCTCCGCTCTTTCAATAAATCGCGTATTTCTGCGAGCAGTGCTTCCTGAGCCGATGGCTGTGGAGATGCCTTAGGTGCCTCTTCTTTCCGCTTGAGCGAGTTAATTGCTTTGACGACGAAAAAGACAGAGATTGCAATGATCAAAAAATCAATAACTGTCTGAATGAACTTTCCATAATAAATCATGACAGCTGGAGATCCGCTACCGGCTTCTTTAACGGTAAATGCCAGATTGGAAAAATCAACTCCGCCCAAAAACGCCCCTATGGGGGGCATAATCACATCACCTACAAAGGAAGAAACGATCTTACCGAATGATGCGCCAATAATGAGACCGACAGCCATATCGACGACATTCCCTTTTACTGCAAACTCCTTGAATTCCCTCATCATACCCATGGCATATTCCTCCAAAAATAAAATAGCGAACCGACTTCCGTACTACCTAAACTCGACCGCTGTCTGTTTAGAGACTCTGGAAGGAGGGGAGGGCACTTTAGAGGGATATCCTACAGGCACAATTGCCACAGGCCTCAGATTGTGTGGCAGGTCCAATATCTCTATTAGCCTGTCTTCCCTGAACGCCCCTACCCAGACCGAACCGAGACCATTTTCGTGGGCAACCAGCATCAATCCCATGATACTGGCGGCCACGTCCTCGATGGCATAGAGGTTAACTCCCCTGTCGCCGTACCTGCTAAAGATCACGCTGTCAGTGCAGGCGACGATCACAAGGGGCGCCTCTGCTATAAAAAACTGGCCGAGGGCCGCAGAGACAATTTCCTTCTTCAGCCCTTTGTCCTGTATAAAATAGAACTTTCTGGATTGGAGGTTCCCCGCGCTCGGTGCCCATATCAGGGCCTCGATGAGTTTATCGACATCCTCTCGGGAGACGTCCTTTTTCAGAAAGGTCCTGATGCTCCTTCTCTCTTTGACTGCCTTCAGGATTTCCATGGAAAACCTCCGATATCATGCATCTTGCACAGCTTTATTCAGCAGCCATAAACAATTTACATTTACGCCATAACTGAGGCATTCCCAATCCCTCCAAAACTTCCATCACCGTAAAGGGAGGAAGATAGCTCTTCTTGGATTAAGAGGGGATAGAGAGCGTTACTACATTATTGCCTTAGACAGCCAGTCATGAGCACATGATAAGCTACAGCTTCAGCAGAGTCAACCCGGACACCGGGTCGAACTCTCTAACTGCATCTATACCGTCCAACTCCAGTATCACCGCCTCAAGCACAAGGAAGGTCTCCGACTTTTCCCTCACGCAGCCGACCTTGACCATATCTTTCTTGCCGAAAGCTCCGTGAAAATGGACTTTCGGCTCATTTCCCTGGAAGAAAATGGTGCCGAATCCAGTCACCTCATGGCTCTCTCCCAGCTCCTTCCAGACAGGTACAGGAGGCATCTGGTCTTTCTCGGGGCCTACTACGATCCTTGCTTCGCGCATCCCGCCCACGAGATAAAAGGCAGCTGCCAGGATATTCTCTTTTATTGCGATATCTGAGAGGTTTCTGAGTACATCCTCGCCATCTTCAAATCTCGCCACGACAACTCTTCCGACCCTTCCTGTCTGATATTTCATGACGCCTCCGGTCTCTGCATCGATGTGTCTGCTTCTCTGTAATCATATGGGAATATTGACTTATTTGCAAATTATTGTTAGTTTAAACTATGTGTGTCAGTGTCAACATAGGAGAAAGAACGATGCGGAGAAGATGTCTCGTCTCGGATAAGAGCGGTTTTACGCTCGTGGAACTTCTTGTGGTCATGGTGATCATCGGACTTCTCGCAACACTTGTTGCACCGGGTCTCATCAAACAACTCGGGAAGAGCCAGCAAGCAGCGGCTAAGAGCCAGGTTGCGAGCCTTGAACAGGCCTTGGACAAATTCAGACTTGACGTAGGAAGATACCCATCATCACAGGAAGGTCTGAATTCACTCTTGGCAAATCCGGGGGTCGATAGTTGGGACGGCCCGTATGTGAAGAGCTCCCTTCTGAATGACCCATGGGGGAGGCCGTACCATTATGATTTTCCGGGTGTGCACGGAGAATACGACCTTTATTCATACGGAAGGGACGGGCAGCCTGGAGGCGAGAAAGAAGACAAGGATATCACGAATTGGGACTAATGGCCCCTGGTCAACTATGGGCCTCTGCCCAGCTCTTCCCGTAACCTATCTCGACCTTCAGAGGTAGAGACAGGGCAACTACCTGTTCCATCTTGTCCTTCACCAGAGCCTGTATCTCAACGAGTTCATGCCCGGCCAGCTCGAAGACGAGTTCATCATGGACCTGGAGTATCATTCTCGACTTCAGCCCATTGGCGTGAATGGCCTCTGTTATCTTTATCATCGCGATCTTTATGATATCGGCGGCTGTGCCCTGAATGGGCGAATTGACCGCCAGCCTTTCGCCAAGGGCACGGGTGGTGGAGTTCTTGCTCTTTAGCTCGGGTATCTCCCTCTTTCTTCCGAACATGGTTCTGACGTAACCTTTCTCCCGCGCGTCGCTCGCGGCCTTTTCTATGTACTCCTTGACCCCAGGATGCCTTTCAAAGTATCCGTCAATATACCTTTTGGCTTCTACCGGTGTGATGGTCAGGGCCTCTGAGAGGCCGAATGGGGTAATACCGTAGACTATGCCGAAGTTAACTGTCTTCGCGATACGTCTCATCTCGGGTGAGACCTTGTCAAGGCTGACACCGAAGATCTCCGACGCGGTTCTGTTATGAATGTCCACACCTGATATGAACGCATCGATAAGACCTTTGTCTCCGCTCAGATGCGCGAGGATCCTGAGTTCGATCTGGGAGTAATCGGCTGAGAGGATAAGGTTGCCTGGCTCAGCGATGAACGCCTCCCTTATCCATTTGCCCCAATTCTTTCTTATTGGAATGTTCTGAAGATTCGGGTCACTGCTGCTGAGTCGTCCAGTAGCCGTTGCCGTTTGATTAAACGACGTATGCAGTCTGCCCGTTTGCGGATTTATCATCATCGGTAATACATCCAAATAGGTGGCCTTTATTTTGGTCAACATTCTGTAGACGAGTACTTCTCCTGGAAGATCGTGATGTTCAGAAAGTTCTTCCAGAACTTCAAAACCTGTCGAAAAGCCTGTCTTTGTCTTCTTGCTTGGTTTGAGTCCGAGGGTGTGGAAAAGCACATTGCCCAACTGTTTCGGAGAGTTAATATTGAATTCTTCTCCGGCTAGGAAATAAATTCGCTGCTGAACACCATCGATCTCGCTTTCTATTTTTTTTGACAAGCCGATCAGACGCTCGGCGTCAATTTTGACGCCCGCCTCCTCCATTTCGATAAGGACATGGATGAGGGGCATCTCGATATCGAAATAGACCGCATCGAGGCCCTCTTCCTCCAGCTTCTCAAATAGGACCTTCTTGAGAGCGAGAGCCAGTGCAGCGTCCTCGGCTACGTAAGAAGTGGCGTCTTCAATGTGGACTTCAGAGAAGGAGGTCCTCTTTCCAAGAACCTCCTGGAACGTCTTTTTACGGTAGGACAAGTACTCGAAAGTGACATCTCCAAGGCTGTGGTCGGACTTGTTGGGATTGATAAGGTATGAAGCGAGCATGGTGTCATACAACCTCCCCCGGACGCTCCCTCCCTCACGCCTGAGCATTTCGATATCGTATTTCAGGTTGTGTCCTATCTTAGCGATACTTTCATCTCCGAATACCCGAGATGCAGCTCTGAGGGCCTCTCTCTTGTCTATCTGACGAGGCACGTCTTTGTATGAATGGCCGAGAGGAATATAACTGGCCCGGCCTTCTTCCGCGCTTATTGCAAGGCCGATTACAGAGTCCCTTAAGGCGTTTCTTCCCGTTGCCTCCATGTCAAAGGCGAACTCTTTGTGAATGAACGCAAGCAGTTCGCTTAGTCTTTCGGAGGACAATATGGTTTCGTACTTTCTTTCACTCTTTGCCGACGGGATCATTTTCATCAGGCTCCAGAACTCGAACTCCCGGAAGAGTGGCAGAAGGGCCGGCCAGTCAGGCTCTCTCACAGGAAACTCTTCTGGTTCGACTTCCATGGTGACGGAGGTGTCGAGGGTGGCAAGTTGCTTGCTCAGACGGACGGTGTCTGCGTTTTCGACAACGAGGTCCCTGAGTTTTGCTTTCTTTATTCTTTCAGGATGGTCAAGGAGTTCGTCCAAGTCCTTGACGCAGGAAAGGAGTTCCCTTGCGGTCTTTTCGCCGACACCTTTGATGCCGGGAATGTTGTCGACCGCGTCCCCTGTCAGGGCCATGAATTCGGCCACCCTCTCAGGCCCGACACCGAACTTCTCTTTCACATATGCCTCATCAAGGATCTTGTCCTTCACCGGGTCGTAAATCTTTATTTTGTTACTGACTATCTGGAGCATGTCTTTGTCGCTCGTGACGATGAATACGTCCGCCCCATCTGCCGCGGCCTTTTTTGCTATTGTGCCAAGGAGATCGTCCGCCTCATATCCCTGTAACTCGAAGATCTTTATGTTGAATGCTGCGATTATTTTTCTTATATATGGAAGCTGTTGTACCAGTTCTCCCGGCGTCTCAGGCCTCTGAGCCTTATATGCCTTGAACATCCGATGTCTTTCAGTCGGGACGGGGGAATCGAAGGAGACAACAAGACCGTCAGGTGTTTTCTCCTTCAGTATCTTTAGGAGCATGTTTGTAAAACCGTAGATTGCATTAGTTGGGAAACCCTTTGAGTTGGAGAGTCCCTTTATGGCGTAGAAGGCGCGATATACGTAGGAATTTCCATCGATCAGATAAAGGTTCATGGGAAATTATACTCTAATTCGCACAGGCGTGTCGGAAATTTGGTTTTTTGAGGGGGAGAAAGCTGTTTTCCCTGTAGTTTCGTCCTTTGGGGTCTTCACCTTAACGATTCGGTATACTCTGTATCGTTCGTGCCTACAGTATAAAACGGTTACTCCTTATCGGAATTATAATCGCAGGAGCAGAGAAGTCCATTGCAGATGCGGAATGCGTGTTCATTGCTCTCCTCCGCGATACAGCGAGAAAGCTTACCCGTAGCGTCTTTCAGAAGGACATAGCCCTTATCGCATTCGGGAGTTCTCGCCATCAGGAGCGCAGATATATACATGGGGGAATGCCTGATAATTCTGAATGTCAGACCGCACGGAGAAACGGGGCCGTACACTAAAACGATATCTTTCTTACCCGCATCAATAATCGTTTGCTTATACGCCTCCGCAGCACTGCTTTCCTCCGTTGCAAGAAAACTCGTCCCATCTGGACGCCGCCAACTCCCATTCTCAGAAACCGACCGATGTCATCGCGTATACCTTTTGCCTGCGACTATGACCGGGGAATACCCGTATTTTACAGCCATGTCCTTGACCGAGGGGAAAAGATGCTCAAGCCTGTTGGATTCGAGGTCTATGGAGTCGATTCTGAGTCCAAGAAGGCCGCCTACTAGTGGCCCTCCAGTACTGCGGCGTCAGAGCAATAAGCTGCTTCTCTCTTTTCTTGCATATTATTGCCAGTGCCCTTAAGGCTGAAATAATGGTGATAAGCGCCGCGTCCTTAGAGGTTCGATGGAGGGCGGACCGAGTGGCAGTCCTGCCCGTGAGATAATCACGTCCGCTTTGGCATCGATGACACCTTTTATGGAACTCTCATGGTCTCTGGCAAGAGTGTCCATTATGTTAACGCTTGCATAGCCCCGGCAGATTTTGCAAGTCCGACCTCATTGTCTATCGCTTCATCCGTCGTGAGGTTCCTGTCGGTCTTGCTAGAGGCAAGCCTGCCAAGACAGACGCTTGATATGACACCGATGCCGCCTTCCATAGCGACTGCGCGTGCAAGGGGATGAAGGGACGCCCCGACATCGCAAATTCCTTCAATCATGATATTGGCGCAAATGTTCACCGGAGGTCGATCCAGGGAAACAACCATAATCGGCAGGAATTTATGCTTATTACAATGGTCGTCGTATAAATGAGATGCGTTGCCTTGCTTGAGGAAACCGGACTTTTCCTCGGCGCCCAGAGTACTATAACACTTCTGTTATTATAAAAAAGATGAAGGTAATCGTCGGAATGAGCGGTGGAGTGGATTCCTCTGTGACGGTGTGTCTTCTGAAGGAACAGGGATACGACGTTGAAGGTCTGAGCCTGGTACTTTATGAGACGAGGCTGAGAAGGAAGTTTGGTGGGTGCTGCTCGATAGAGTCCATAAAGGATGCAGGAAGGACGGCGGATAAGATCGGTGTCGCCCATACCTCCATTGACTTAAGAAATGAATTCATGACTCATGTGATCGAGCCCTTCATCAATGGTTATGCTGGGGGAATCACACCAAATCCCTGTATCCTTTGTAACAAACACATAAAATTCCCCTACCTCTTGAGATACGCAGATGAGAAAGGAGCAGAGCTTATCGCTACAGGACACTATGCGAGGGTTGAAAGAAATAACAAACTGCAAGTAACGAGTAGCAACTCAGATAAGAGCTTAAGAGACTCCGCCCTCGTCACCCCTAACACATTACTAAGAAAAGGTATCGATCCGAGAAAGGACCAATCCTATGTGCTCTATGTGCTGGGACAAGAGGCATTGAGCCGTCTCATCCTACCCCTTGGGGAAAGGAGGAAGGCAGAGGTGAGGGAGATGGCAAGGACGTTGGACCTCCCTGCTGCAAGAAGACCGGAGAGCCAGGACATCTGCTTCATTGAGGATAATGATTGCGGTGCATTCATTCACGGGCTACTTCCCGAAGAACGCGGCCCGGGACCCATCGTGCATTTGCGGAGCGGGGAAACCCTCGGTATGCACAAAGGGGTCCATTTCTATACTATTGGACAGCGGAAAGGGCTTGGTATTTCCTCGCCCGGACCGCTTTATGTGGTGAAGACCAATACGGACACCAACACGATATTTGTCGGGCCGAAAGAGGACGCAATGGAAAGAGAGTTCACCGTTGACGAAGTAAATTGGCTTATCCCCCCTCCACCCTCAGAATGGCATCATAACTCCCCCCATGCCGTTCCTAGTTTAAGAGGGCTTGCCTGTTTGGCAGGTAGAGGTGTCCCAACAAATCGGGGTGAGGGAGTTGTCTTGCGGGGCAATGGGAAACTTCACGAATTTCGTGCTTCTGTTAAGGTCCGGTCTATGATGAAGGATGAACCAGCAACCCTTTCTCTTCTGGATGACGGGCGGGTGCGCGTTATGTACGACGAACTACAATGGGCGCCCGCGCCGGGCCAAAGCGCGGTCTTTTACGACGATGAGA
>CAZNTS010000263.1:0-8603 GCA_964576045.1 uncultured Nitrospiraceae bacterium
GTACCTGAGTATCCGCTCCACTTCCCCCGGCTTCGCATCCACGAAAACACCCACCGTCGTAACACATGGCGGAAGATCGTTCACGATCTTCCGTGCCTCATCCGGTGGGATGTACCTCGGGCTTCCCTCATAAAACACAAACCCGAGGGCGTCAGCTCCGAACTCCACCGCAAGAAGGGCGTCACCGATGTTAGTGATGCCACATATCTTGACCCGGACCATCAAAATCCTCCGCCGAGGGTAGTGTATGGCGTGCAGGACACAGTTTTCAGTCCATAATGCACGCTATACGGTAAAAGCTGCGCTCTTCTAATCACCCGATCACAGGCAGTTTCGCCAGTGCTTCCTTTATCTTTTTGTCCGGATATTCGTAATCTTCAAGTTTACCGGCGATAAAATCCGCATAGGCGGTGAGATCAAAGTTGCCGTGACCGCTCAAGTTGAAGAAAATCGTCTTCCTCTTTCCTTCCTCCTTGCACCTGATAGCTTCATCCATTGCAGCCCTTATGGCGTGTGCGCTCTCTGGCGCAGGTATTACGCCTTCGGACTTGGCAAAGCTGATTGCCGCTTCAAAGACCGCGGTCTGACCGTAGGAAACTGCCTCTATCAACCTGTCATGATAAAGCTGGCACACGAGGGGAGCATCCGCATGATATCTCAGCCCCCCGGCGTGAATCCCGGGTGGTACAAAATCATGGCCAAGCGTCTACATCATGAGTAAGGGAGTCAACCCCGCTGTGTCCCCGAAGTCATATCTGAACTCCCCCTTTGTGAGTGTGGGACACGAGATGGGTTCAACAGCGACTACCCTCATGTCCTTACCGTGCATCTTGTCATACAGGAACGGAAAGCTTAGGCCTCCGAGATTGCTACCGCCTCCGCAACATCCGATAATCACATCAGGGTAGTCACCAACAAGCTCGAACTGTTTCTTCGCTTCAAGACCGATGACCGTCTGATGGAGCAATACATGGTTCAGCACGGAGCCGAGCGCATAGTTCGTGTCACCATGCGTCGCAGCATCCTCAACAGCCTCTGAGATAGCGATACCGAGGCTTCCGGGGCTGGCTGGGTCCGCTTCGAGGATCTTCCTGCCGGAGGCCGTACCTTTTGATGGGCTTGCGTGCACAGTGGCGCCCCATGTCTCCATTGCGATCCTCCTGTAGGGCTTCTGGTCGTAACTAACCTTGACCATATATACCGTCACATCAAGGCCGAACAGGCTCCCTGCAAGAGCCATTGCAGAACCCCACTGACCAGCACCTGTCTCCGTGGCGATCCTTTTGATGCCTGCTGACTTGTTGAAATATGCCTGCGGTATGGAGGTATTAGGTTTGTGACTTCCAGCCGGACTTACTCCCTCATATTTATAATATATTCTTGCAGGTGTCCCTAAAGCTTTCTCAAGCCTATGGGCCCGGTAAAGCGGGGACGGCCTCCAGAGAGTGTAAACGTCAAGCACCTCCTCGGGAATGTCTATCCACCGCTGGGTGGAGACCTCTTGCTCGATTAGGGCCATCGGGAATATCGCCGAAAGGTCATCGGGACCTACCGGCTTGAGAGTGCCTGGATGCAGCGGCGGCTTTGGAATATTCGGCATATCCGCCATGATGTTGTACCACTGCCTCGGGATCTCCTTCTCTGACAGCACAATTTTTGTTGCCTTCATTTCGTCCTCCTTGGGTAAATTAACTTAAAGTTCATAATACAAATCAATCCTCCTTAAGATCCTGCCTGGGGCTGAAACAAGTTCAGTGCTGCATTTCGCCACCCATAAGCTCATCTATTTTCATGCCTATGTCCTTAGACTCCATAAAGGAGGTGCCAATAAGCACTGCATCTATACCAACGGCTTCCAGCATAACGATGTCGTTCCTCGTTTTAATACCACTTTCGCTCACAACAATCCTGTCAGCAGGAATTTCCTTTTTCAAGATAAAGGTCGTTTCCAAATTTACCGTGAGTGTCTTCAGGTCTCTGTTGTTTATTCCGATGATATCGGCATCCTCGCGCATAGCCTTTTCAAGCTCACCGAACGCGTGGACCTCGAACAGAACAGAAAGCCCGAGCTCACCGCAAAGATGCAAAAACTCTCCGGCCATGTCCCCGTTTAGAAGAGATGCGATTAGAAGTATAGCATCCGCACCGTATGCCCTCGATTCGTATATCTGGTACTCATCAAATATGAAATCTTTTCTCAACACAGGCCTGGTGACCGCTTGCTTAACACCGGGGACGACCGCCAGATCGCCGAAAAAGAAGTCATTCTCTGTCAGCACGGAAATAGCATCAACTCTCTTGTTCTCGTAGATACGCGCGATGTCCAGAGGATCGAAATCCTTCCTTATCATCCCCTTTGAGGGCGATGCCTGCTTTATCTCGGCGATAAGCTTTATTCTCCTCTTTTCTCGCTTTATCGCCTCTCTAAAATCCCTTGGTCTTTCAATGTCCTGGATCTTCGTCTTCAGTTCCCGCAGAGGGACCTTGCCTTTGTCGCGGCAGAGCCTCGCCCTCTTTTTTTCAACTATGGCGTCAAGAACAGACATGTTTGAATTGTAAGGTAAATACCGGCATTTTTACAACACCAGTCGGGGTTTTCTAAAGACTTTACTGCAGAGGGAACACAGTGTTAATGGTACTAAGCATATCCGGGAGGTGAAACGCTTTCCTGAAGAAAGCGAGGGCTCCCGCCTTCATGAAATCCTTCTCCACACCTTCAAAACCGCTCATCCCGAAGATTACTGTTCGGGGATACCATCGCCTAACAATCTTAGTGAGTTCCAGACCGTTCATTAGTGGCATCGAGTAATCGGTTATCATGATGTCGAAATGCTCTCTTCTCTTTCTCAGGAATGCGATTGCATTCAGTCCATCGCTTACTCGGTGAACCTCAAAGCTGTACTTCTCCAAAAAGTGGCAGATCAGACCTCCAATCTTTTCGTCATCATCGACCACAAGTATTGTTTTTGCTCCCGGCATCATCGTCCCACATAAAGCCACTACCCAATTAAATGGCCTCACCATCCATTAAAAGGATGGAGAGGCCATCACTCCTCCATAGTGATATGCCGCTCCCGGTATCTCAAAGCATGCACGCATTTCCTGATCTCCAGCCATGCTTGTTCTTCCTGACGCCTATAGTTTCCGGTCTATTTCTATCCAGGCCACCTCGCATCCTGATTCCATGATACAATCCGGACGGTGTAGAGTAAATCTCCCGAGACGGGTATTTTGGGGGGATGTCATAAATGACAACTCAGGAGGAACCGTTGAATGTTGGCCATTAGCGGATGAGCCCTGTATCAGAAGCGACGCTAAATGATGCCTTTCTTGCGGGCCTTCACAAGCGCTTCCTGTCTGTCCCTTGCCTGGAGTTTTTCGTAGATTCTTTTTATGTGCGTATGCACTGTGTGGGGGCTTATATTGAACCTCTCCGCAATCTCCTTATACGAAAGACCCTTTTCTATCTCCCTCACAATCTCCTGCTCTCTCTTGCTTAGGAGATATTGCTCGCCAGCCGCCTCTTCCTGAAATTCCTGTATGACCTTTCGGGTGATCTTGGGGCTCATAGGAGCACCCCCCTGATAAAGATTGTTAAGCGCATCTTTGAAAAACGGGAGCTCATGAACCACTGTGTAGGCAAGGTTCCGTGCCTGAAAAGAGCGAAAAAGAACCCAACTGTTCAATGAAGCGGGATATCCGTTGAAGCGCGAAAGTCATCTGCCCCCCCTAAGCGCCCCTGCTGCGATACAACCAGGCGCATTTATCTCCCCTCTTTCGCCTGCATTGCTTCCTATTAAAGGTAAAATGCATTATCTGTGTCAATATAAAGTTTCTACTTTAGATATATTAGTTTTTCTTGGAGATATTAATTAGTAAGGCTGCGGCGCTGAAGTTTCGGCGTGGCTTAATATAGTAGAGCGCGCGTTTCGACAACTTTTGATATCCACCTCGATAATTTCGAGAGGTCTGGCGCCGCCGACCATTGTGATATAATTGCGTCGTATGGATGCACGGGGCAATATCGCGAAGTCAGCAGGGGTCATGTCGGTGGCGACCTTTATCAGCCGCATCCTCGGCTTTGCGAGAGACATGATTTTCGCGGCCTACTTTGGGGCGACCGGAATTTCCGACACATTTTTCGCTGCATTCAAAATCCCTAACCTGCTACGGGAACTCTTTGCTGAAGGCTCTATGTCTTCAGCGTTTATCCCGGTATTGACGGAATATCGACAAAAATACGGTGATGGTGAAGCTATACGGCTTGTCAGAATCACGTTCACTTTCATTGCCGCTATCGTCGGGGCCGTCTGTGTTCTCGGTATCATCTTTTCCCCCGCAATCGTGACAGTGATCGCACCAGGATTCCTTGGCTCTCCGGAAAAGTTCTCCCTGACCGTATTGCTGACTAGGATAATGTTCCCCTTTCTTCTGTTCATAAGCCTCGCAGCGCTCGTAATGGGCGCACTGAACACAAAGAAGATATTCTTCATACCAGCCCTAGCGCCTGCAATGCTTAATATAGTGTTGATCCTGAGCATCGTCCTCTTCGAATCGAGGTCTAAACAGCCCATCACCGCGGCAGCGATAGGTGTTATGGTCGGAGGGCTTGTGCAGTTAGCCTTTCAACTTCCATCATTTTTCAGAAACGGTTACAAACTCGGTATCGATACGTCCTTTGGCCATCCAGGTCTCAAGCGCATGTCGGTGTTGCTGGTACCAGCCACTCTAGCTTTAGCGGTGAACCAGATAAACATCATTGTTGGCAATATCATTGCGTCCTTCCTGCCGTCAGGAAGCATTACGTACCTTTTCTATTCGATGAGGTTGATACAGTTCCCTATAGGTATCTTCGGTGTTGCCATGGGAACTGCCATATTGCCGGCCCTCTCCGAACACGCTGCAAGGGGGGATTACCGGCGGCTCAGGGAAGACTTCTCCTTTGCGTTAAGACTTCTTTTCTTCATCTCCGTGCCAGCCATGGCGGGATTAATAGCGCTTCGGGAACCAATCGTAAATCTCCTCTTCCAGAGAGGAAAATTTGATTTCGGCGCGACTCAAGGCACGGCGGAGGCCCTTTTCTTCTACGCAATTGGCATTTGGTCCATAGTCGGGGTCAGGGTGATTACAGCCGCCTTTTATTCCATGCAGGACACGCGGACCCCTGTGAGGATAGCCATCATAGGTATGGTTTCCAATTTGCTGTTCAGTCTGGCCCTAATGGGTCCAATGAGACATTCCGGGCTCGCACTCTCTAATTCGCTGGCATCGGGCCTCAATTTTGTTCTCCTCTTCTTTTTTCTGAGACGGAAACTAGGTCGTGTAGACGCTAGGAAGATCCTGAAATCATTTGCGAAGATATGCATCGCATCCTCGGTGATGGGCCTTTCCGGATGGTTCCTGCTTCACGGCGGAATGTGGGAGTCAGCGGGTAGATCTATCGAGAAGGCAGTATACCTTTCGGGGACAATCGTGATATGCTTTTGTGTTTATCTGACCATCAGCTTTTTTCTCAAGGGTGAGGAGATGAATTACTTCTATGAGCGCATAAGAAACCGTACTGGCAGGAGAACCACATGATTATAAGAAACCTTGTTGTAGGACCATTAGAAGCGAACTCTTTCGTCATAGTGGACGAAAGCTCAAAGAGAGCCATGGTCGTAGACCCGGGAGATGATCCTGACAGAACAATGGATGTCGTAAATGAAGTGGGTGCTTCCGTCGATTACATTGTCTGCACCCACGCACATTTCGATCATGTAGGCGGGCTGCCGGAAATCGTGAAAGAGACCGGTGCGAAGATTGTCATTCATGCGGACGAACTGGAGATCTATCGTTCCGCGAGGGACATGGCTGCATTCTGGGGATACGATATCGAAGCCCTTCCCGAGCCCGACCTCCTGGTGAAAGACGGTGATGAGATACGGTGCGGGGCTCTCGTTTTCAAGATACTCCATACCCCCGGCCACAGTCCTGGCAGTATATGCCTTTTCGGAGAAGGTGTGGTCATAACAGGAGACACGCTCTTTGCCGGCTCCGTGGGCCGAACCGATTTTCACGGAGGGGACATGAACAAGCTGAAAGAGTCATTTAATAGGCTCCTGTCCCTTCCGGAGGACACTGAAGTCCTGGCTGGCCATGGACCGGCCTCTACCATAGGCAGGGAGCGCTCGGAAAACTTTTTTTCAAAATTATTTACTTGACAAAATCCCAGTTTACTGGCATAGTTACTTCAATGAAGTAAGTGTCACCGCATCAGTGGTTCCCCAAAAATCTTTGATTCTTTGAGGCGCCTTTACCCAGGTCGTCGCGACTTGGGATTTTATTTTTCGGGAGGAAGGATGGGAAAGAAGCTTTACGTAGGCAACATTTCATTTCAGGCAACAGAGGATGACCTCAGAGAACTCTTCTCAAAGGCTGGGGAGATCGTGTCCGCCAAACTCATTACCGATGCCGCGACTGGAAGGCCAAGGGGCTTCGGATTCATCGAGATGAATTCCGATTCAGAGGCTCAAAAAGCCATAACCATGTTTAACGGCACAGCCTTCATGGAAAGGAACCTCATTGTAAGTGAGGCAAAGCCGCAGGAGAGAAGAGAAAGGGGCTCGAGAGATCGCGGTGGTTTTGGCGGCGGCAGAAGACCGGGGGGTAGAAGATAGCTTTGTTCTTTATCATCTGAGAGAAACTCAGAACTTCGCCAAGATCATGGAGCCAAGAGACAGGCCCAATTCTTTTGAAACCACTTCACATTTGGACTGAAAGAGGTAAAATACTGTTTTTTCGGGGTCTCTCAGCGTCTCGAAATTGCCCTGGCCCTTGCTTATGATGAAGCGAGTTTGCGCGTATCTCTTCCTGAAGGAGGCGGATGTCCATTCCCGGATAGTCCCGACCCCATCCGAACCATTGTCAATCACTTCACACACTAGGGTCATCCCCGCCTCCACAGCGTCCTCAAGAGTGCAATCATTTATGACAGGTGACCCTTTTACAACAGCCGTCACTTTCTTGCCGCATGAGAGAATTGTCTCTATCAGTATCCTGTCAAACACGATCTCACCAGCATTGTCAAGCAGGTAGAGTATTTCAGGAGCATCAGAAAGTTCGTCCCTGAACGACTGATAACCGTCCATCGCGAGCGGACTCTGTAACGCGCGTTTCACGGTGCCTTCTATGTCCACGGAGGTAAATATGCCGAAGTCGATCACGTTGCCGGCAATGGCCAGTCTCGATGCAGTCCAGAGTGGATCATCGCTCTCCTGGACCATTTTCTTCAGAAGAGGATAAAGGCCTAGCGCGATCTGATTATACTCCGATTTGATTTCCTTAAAGGGATCTTTAGCGAGGGTCTCCCTGATCCTTCTATGTATAAATGTCGTAGCATACGCAGGGGGCATGGAGGTATCGGCCTTCTCAATATCGGCTAGGACTGCCTTCAGGATCCTTTCTTGCAGCATAACGTCCCTGGTACCGTGCCTTACAGCGATGAGGGACTGTCTCAGAAAACACGGAAAACAGTCGAGATGAACCTTCATCTTACTCGACCCCCGCAGTCAAACAGCCTTCCCGAGGCGACTGTATTTAACTTGTAACCCTCTCTTATCACCGCTTCTTGAGGGCTTGGGCTTTTCTTGTGATTTCGAGGAAGGTCCTTCTTCTGAATGATACGAGTTTTCGCAAAAGCCCTTTTTCCTTTCTCCCTATGATCTGCGCAGCAAGTATTGCAGCGTTCTTTGCTCCCGCCTTGCCTACGGCCATTGTGGCGACCGGGACACCAGGGGGCATCTGGACAGTGCTGAGAAGCGCATCAAAGCCCTGCAATGGTGAAGAGTTGATCGGTATCCCTATCACGGGAAGAAGGGTGTGTGAGGCAACGACCCCGGCGAGATGGGCCGCGGCGCCCGCGGCGGCGATGATCACCTCAATACCTTTTTTTTCGGCTCCGGTGGCCAGCTCCCTGACACGTTCGGGAGTCCGGTGGGCCGAGCCAATCGTAATCTCACACGGGATGCCGAACTCTTTGAGCATTTTTACCGTCTCATCCGCGACCGATAGATCCGAATCGCTCCCGATAATAATCAGGACCTTTGGTTTCATATCACCTCCGTCACAGTAGCAAGTAACGAGTTACAAGCAAAGGGAATAAGCGCATGGATACACCTTTCTGTCTGCATTGCACTTGTAATTTAACACTGTCACTTTTTTTTCAGAGCCCTATCGGCAATGTCCTTCCTGTAGTGCATGCCATCAAAATGTAGCTTCCTTATCGCCTGATACGCCCTTTCCTTAGCAGCGAGAATATCCTCACCCAGCGCGGTGACACCGAGCACCCTTCCACCCGAGGTGACGACCTTGCTGTCGTCAAAGGCCGTTCCGGCATGGAAGACAAACACGTCCTTTTCGTCCTTCAGGTCCTTGATCCCTGTAATTACATTGCCCTTGTCGTATTTGCCGGGATACCCTTTCGACGCAAGGACCACGCAAACAGATGACTTCAGTTTCCATTTTATGTCCGTTCCTGCCAGTTTCCCGTCAAGCATCGCGAATGCAATTCCAACAAAGTCGGTATCCAGCCTGGACAGAACGGGCTGGGTTTCAGGATCTCC
>CAZNTS010000264.1:0-13892 GCA_964576045.1 uncultured Nitrospiraceae bacterium
CGCTATTGCGCCGGTGGCAACGGAGCCGGATAAGGCGCACTGGACGGTGGTGGCGCAGAGCTAAGGTCCGGCGGGGCAGGTGGAGGGACTCTCCGAACGCGACGGGTCGTCATCCCTGGAACCTCGTTCCCCTTGGCATACATGCACTGCGTATACGCAATATCGTATCGACGCTGCGCACGCCATCCATAAACCTGACCCGCATTGGCTCCTGCGGCCGTTCCGACAAGAAGTCCGCTTGCAGCACCGATGGCTGCGCCAGCGCCCGCGCTGCCCGAGGCCGACCCAATAGCAGCGCCAAGGCCTGCTCCAACAGCCGTACCCACGACCGCTCCTTTGGCAGTACTCTGATCGGCCGCCTCCTGAGGAGTCAAACCGATCTGCTCTGCAGCCCATTGCCTGCAAACGGCATCGTCAGCCTGGAATTGCTCAAATGACTTTCCCTGGGGTGGCAGCGCCATTACGCTGGGACCTGTGGGCATGGTTGCACATCCGCCCAGCAAAAAAACTGCTAAAACCGGCAAAATTCCTGCATCCTTCAATTTCATTTTTTCATTCCCTCCAGTCCGGCGGAGTCTGAGGAGGAACGACCCTCAGCCACCCGTTGGGACACTTCTTCACGTAGGGGTAATAGTTCTTGAAATCCGGGCAAAAATACCAGTAATATTGTTCCTCCGCTCGCGGCCTCGGCTCAACATATACCGATGGCTGCTCCTGCATAAGGGCAGAAGCAGCCCAATTATAATAATACGGATAGGCCGAATACACATAAGCCGGAGGACCCCACCACCAAGGACCCCATCCGCCCCATCCGGGACCGATCCAGACGCCTCCCCTAAAAGAGACGTGACCGTATCCTCCGAATGCACTGGCAACATCAAGCGGAACGCTTACAATAAGCAATGTAACCACAGCCAGGAGAAGACAAATGGACTTTTTCATTTACGTTCTCCTCTTCATTCCGTATATATTATATTACACCAATTCGCAGCATTCGGAATACAAAAAAAGTAGGTCCTTAAAACCTAATATTATAAAAGACGATTAAATTATGTATGTGGTTACAAAGCAACTATTCTCCTGGCAAAACTGCTTGGAAGACAAGGTTTTTTTTGAAAATGTTCGGCAGTTGCCGTTCGCTGTTGAATTGCCTTTCGGCTCTCAGAGCTTATTCATCCTGTTGCGTCAGACCGGCGAGGGATGGAAGAAAATATAGGACACAAGAGGCAAGGCCCAACCAAGACTTTTTGCAAAGACGCCGTTGGTGTATGATATAAAATTATAAATGTATCCATGCGCGATTCTTACGCCATCGGACATTAACATGAGTATTGAAAAAAGAGGAAAGGTTTGCTTTTGTGATTACTCTTTTTGTTTCGCCTGCCGAATGGACTTCCCCCTGCCGTAATAGTAATGTGTGTTTAAACATCGGCAGTATTTCCTCAGTGTGATGTGAAACATAGAGTATTGTTGGAGCGGAAGCCTTGCAGCTTAATGTCTCTATAGCGGACAGTATTTGTTCTCTCGAAAAAATATCCAGCCCGATACATGGCTCATCCATGATCAGCAAATGGGGCGAGTTCATGAGCGCCCTAGCTATGAGGACCTTCTGCTTTTCTCCCTGCGACAGTTCAAAATACGGCTGCTTTGCAGCATACCCGCAATGCAGCAGTTCCAGAAGAGACAGGGCTTTCTTAACGTCCTTTGCTTTTGGCACGTCGTAAAGCCCGATCGTGGCAAAAAGCCCGCTCAGCACAATTTCTTCGGCAGTCTCGTCTGTATAAAATCTTTCCTGGAGCGCTGAACTGATGAACCCGATCTTGTTGCGCAATTTCCTCCAGTCATAGGAGCCATAATGTTTTCCTAGCACGTACATCTCGCCTGCCGTCGGGGGCATATAACCGTTAAGCATCTGTAAAAGGGTCGTTTTGCCGGAGCCGTTCAACCCTATTATCGCCCAGTGTTCGCTAGGATAAACATGCCAGTTGATATTATGCAAAATCTGCCTGCTTCCGGATGCGCAGGAAATATTTTTCAGATTGATGATCAACTTCATGTCTTTGCGGGTGCCAATTTTAATTAGTTTCAGCTTCATCGTTTTACAATAATGGCTGTTTCGGCTGCAAGTCAACATTGCAATCTTCCTGACTGCTTGTATCATCTATGCTTCGGGGGGGGTGAAATGCCCGTTACCAACCTTTACTTTTATCTCTTCGATTTTATAGCTTAAGAAAGTAATGGTCGCATTGCCGACATGACGAGCAAATGCAAATAGGAGCATCCTAAGTCAGGTGAAGCCATGGAACTTGCAACAGCAAGTGTGACTCCAGGTTTTGTTCTTTCGGGGCTAATCGTTGGAGTGGTTTTCGGATTTATACTTCAGAGAGGACAGTTTTGCATGAACTCTGCATTCAGAGACACGATCTTTATGAAGGATTTTACCTTGCTCCGCGCCTATTTGATCGCTCTAGTACTTATGATAATCGGAGCAAATGTCCTTGATGACATGGGAATGATTGTGCTTAGAAGACAGACATTCTATCCCCTTGCCAACATCGTCGGGGGATACATTTTCGGTGTTGGGATGGTTCTAGCGGAAGGGTGCGGGAGCGGCATAGTTTACAGGACGGGAGAAGGACTTCTTTCCGCATGGTTCGCCGTTTTCGGTTTTTTTATAGGCATAGGTGCAACAACGAACGGCATTCTTAACCCTCTCTTGATGCTCCTGAAAAATGAAGAGTTAAGTTTTTCCCTCGCAGGAAAGCCGGATTCCGCCCTATGGGAACTTATTGGAAATGGCCCTGCTATTAAATGGTCTGTAATCACTGCCCTATCGTTCATGCTTTCATGTTTTATTCTTCAAGGCAGACCTTTCAGAGTCAAGCAACGGGAAGGCCTCTCCTGGCCGGTCACGGGCGTTTTTGTAGGCGTTATAGGAGTTATCGCCTTTTGGGCCTCCGAGTTCTGGGGCGGGGGATTCGCGAGGGGCCTAAGTTTTACAGCCCCCATGGGTGAACTTTTCTTCACGGTGCTCACCGGCAGCGCAGAATCGAGATTCTTCCCTATGTTCACACTGGGACCATTCCAGACAACATGGGCCGTTTTTTATATTATCGGTGTGCCAATTGGGTCATACGTCAGTGCAAAGGCGCTTAGAAAGTTTAAGTGGAGGGTTCCTGGTGCAAGGCAGCTCGTCACGGTAATGGCAGGAAGTGTCATGATGGGTTTTGGAGCTGTTCTTGCCGGAGGATGTAATATCGGTCAGGCCCTTACCGGATTTGCCACTCTTTCTATGGGTAGTATCGCTGCCACAGCCGCAATTATCGCTGGCAACTGGACAATTGTCTATTTCAAGTTCATAAAACCGGCGCAGGATTGATATTATTGTTCAGATAACTTGGCTGCGAGAACTTCGGCCTTCTCAATGATTGGTGAAAGAAGATGGCAGAGGACCTCGGTCAGCGCTTTTGATTTTGCAATGTTACAACGGCGTGCAAAAATCCCGAAATGCGGTGTATAATTTAACAGGGAATCTCACGATTTCCTGGCGCTGTCCCGTCATCCCCCTCCAAGAGACGGGGCAGCGTCCCCCATATCAAAGTCCTGCCAGCTTTTCGAGAATGCGCTCACTGTATCCGGGGAGACCGTCCAGAGAAAAGGGTATTTTCCTCATCATGTTGAACTCCAGGAGCCTGAAATTGAGTTCCCTCAGTTTTTTCAATCTCTCCTTGTCGTCATCGATGACATTGATCATGTCCTTCAGGCTCAGAATCTCTTTCCGTTTATCGAGTTCGGCAGGGATGCAGCCTGCGTTCTTAAGGACACGGTAGGTCATTCTCAGGTCTTCGGGTACCCATGTCTCGTCCTCCAGGCTCAGCGGCTTGCCGGCCCCTTTCAGGTTCTCAAACTCTCCAGCCTCCATTGACCTTATTATTCTCTCCTCAGCAATCTTTATAAAATATGTTCATATTTATGATTCCTCGTCTCTCTTCAATCCCTGCACGTATTCCTCCCACTCGATTGGCAAGAGGTACTTCTTACTGTCATTACACTCTTTGCAGACGGGGACGACGTTGCCTTTTGTGGACTTCCCTCCTCTGATGATTGGCACTATGTGGTCCATAGTGAGGTCTCTCGGGGCGACCTTCTTCCTGCAATATGCGCACACCCCGGCAGCCCGCTTTCTCTTCCACCACTGTGACTGCCTCAGTTCGCGGGCCTTTGACCGCTCTTTCCTAATTTCCTCTTCTGTTACGTATGAAATAAAGGGGTCCATACTTTTCCCATACAGGGTTCTAGCGATAAATTATCCACTGATAAGGCAGTGCTGGCTTGAGCGGCATCAGAGATTCTTCGGTTACTGTTCCTTGCGAAATGTAGTGGCCACGGCCTCTTTTGTTCCAAGCCCCAGGGGCAAGGTGTGAGGTAGTGAAGGAGTGAGTTTAGCACTGAAGAAAAATCGTGAAACAATTGGAGGCCGGTCTTGCCCGTCAATCTACCGCTCTTCCAATCCATTACGTTATCTCGCCCCATGCCACGCACATGTTCCTCCCATTACTCTTCGCATGATATAGGGCTTTGTCCGCCTTCTCTATGAGTTCTTCCTTGATGTCAGTGTCGTAGGGAGCGGTCGAAACGCCGATGCTCACGGTGACCTTCAACTTTTTCCCGTCAACGCTGAATGTCTTCTCGCTAATGGCCGCTCTAAGCCTATCGGCCATCTTCTGAGCCCCTAAGCGGTTTGTCCCTAGAAGTATAGCGGCGAATTCCTCTCCCCCATATCGCGCAGGTATGTCGATGTTCCTTATTGTTTGTCCGATTATTCCTGCGACACCCCTCAAGACCTCATCCCCTGCCTGATGTCCGTGAGCGTCATTGATCTTCTTGAAGAAATCGATATCTATCAAGAGTAGCGAGAGCGGGTTGGAGAAGCGTTGCATCCTCCTGAACTCATCAACAAGCTTTTCCTGGAAATTTCTGTGATTGAAAAGCCCCGTAAGGCCGTCGGTGACTGCCATCCGTTCTATTTCAGCGTGGAACCTAGCATTAACTAGGGACAGCGACGCCAGGTTCCCTAGCACCTGCAGGAGCTGGATCTGATGAATTCTAAGGGCATTTATTTTCGGCGTCATATATATGAGTATGCCGACCAGGTCCTTTTCGTACAGAAGAGGAAGAATGAAAAGGGAACCCTCATTTCCTGTCGAGAAGGGCAATGAGGGGATGCGGGTCCCTTCGCCTTTTTGGGCAAGGTCAGATATATAATAATAATTTTCGCTTCCCATTCTGGCAACTGACCCTGCAAGAGTGTCCCTGAAATCCAGCACGCTCCCCTCCGAAATTGTTAATCCGATCTGCCGCACCACTTCAAATTCCTCGCCCTTCGGTACGAAGAGGCCCATGGAAACTTTCTTCTGAGGTGCTATCTTGTTCACCACTTCGAGCAGGTTGCTCGCAATATCGTACATCTTGAGAGACGAAATGAGTTTTCTACTACCCACTTCAAGTTTTCTGAACATCAATTGTTCTCTCTGGAGTTCGAAATGAACCCTTTGTATCTGAAGTACTCTCACAATCTGTTGAGAATAAATCTCCATTATTTTTGCATCTGAATGCTTGAACGCCACGTCTCCCGCTCTTAAGACTGCCAGCGCACCACTGACAAAATTTCCATCGATAAGGGGCACTGCAAGATATTTGCACGCCTGTGCGCTCCTGCCTACTGGGACATTGCTCAGGATGGGTCGCCTCTTTTGGATGCACGCCATGATTAGCTTCTCCTCTGCCGCGCTCCAGACACGGCCCATATCTGTAGAACACCTGAGCCTAAGGGCGTCGTCTCTTATCGAGAACATGCTTACAGAGTCCACCGGAACGAGGCTTTTCGCCAGCGCAAGGATAGATTCAATTTCCCTGTCCGCCTCGTCGTTTATTAAGCGGTGCTGCGAGAGGAGGTTGTCACTGACAGAACTCGTCGGGACATCTGTGTCCTCATTCACATTGCCGGTACTTCTCTGGTCTAGACCGCTCATCATCTCCATATCCTGGACCTCTTCCTCAAACCCGGCAAGGGCTTCTCTCATTTTGTCTTTTTCTTTACGCATCTTCAGGAAGACTATAGAAAGCACCGTGCCTATAAGGACCGTCACGCCGCTGAAAACTGCCTCTTCTGGAACATTTCCCTTAAGTAAATGTCTCATCTCGAGGAATGGAACACAGAGACTCAGCGGGATGACGATCCAGGGACCGAATACCACTGAGAGCAATACCAGGCAAGGTATATACACGATGTGAAGCCAGCCGAGGTTCAGAGACTGGATGCCCCCCGCCAGTAACAGGCCATAGGAAAGAAGGGTCTCGAAGGTAAGGCCCTTTTCCCCCTTAACAAAGCAAAGATAAGAATACAATGCGGTCGGGAGGAGAGAGAATGAAAACCACGGGAAAGGTCTTGTCAGGGGGAGAGAGAATATGATGCCACCGTACGAGAGGACAAGTAGAGACGGAAGTAAAGCCCTTTTTACTCCGATGCCATGCCCTTTTTCGATGCCTCTTCTTTGTAGAATTTTTTGTACAGTACCTCCCACTCAGGGCTTCCCTCGACAAGTTTTCTCGAAAAAGATTGCAGTTTCTTTCTTACCGCCGTGTCGATGTCTTCGCTGATCTTCAGGAACGAGACTATGGAACGTTTTATCTCGCGCCTTATCTTGCCCTCTTCGTCTTGTAACCCTAGTAGCTCCTTATCCATCAGGCCCTTAAAGAGGACATGGCTCAGATGAGAAATTTTTTCATCGGAGAGCGTCATATAACTATTCCCCGCTCCTCTATGATCTTCTTCTTGGTGAGCTCGAACACCTTCCTGTAATCAAGCTTTCCCTTTTCGATCTCCGCGGAATGTTTCCTGAGTATTTCCCTAACCTCATCGTTTAATTTGTCCTCAACTATGAGCTCGTCCATGATAAGATGCTCAGCCGCTACAACCAGCTCTTCTACCGGCACCTTGGACGCGATTAGCTCCTTTTTGATCAGGTCATCAATTATTCTTTTCGCGATCAAGGGGACCCATGTTTTCGGGATCCTCATCTATTATTTTTCCACAAATGAAAGAAGTGCGATATTCCGTGCCCTTTTGATGGCCTCGTTCAAGCTCCTCTGGTGTCTTGCGCAGGCTCCGGTCATACGCCTGGGAAGGATCTTGCCCCTCTCTGTCAGGTAACTCCTCAAGGTCTTTATGTCCTTATAGTCGATGAATTCAGACTTTTCTGCACAAAACCTGCAGAACTTTCTCCTCTGGAATCTTCTCTGCTGCAATGTCAGCTCCTTTCTGTCCTTATTGCCGGTCAGCTTAATGACCCGATTGTGTAATCATTCACTGCTGCGCCGCTTGGGTTAGAACGGCTCAAGGTCGGTCCCTTCAGGCGGTGCCTCTGTTTCGGATGCAGTCTGGCCTTCCCCGCTACTTTTTCTTGAAAGGAACCTTACGGCCTGAGCAACGACCTCGAACTTGCTCTTCTGATGTCCCTCCGATTCCCATTTCCTCTCCTGCAGCCTTCCCTCAACAAGGACCGATTTCCCCTTGTTCAGATACTGGCTGCAAGTCTCAGCCTGTTTCCCGAATGTCACGATGTCTATGAACAGCGTGTCTTCTCTTGACTCCTCGGACTGTTTATAGCGCGTATTCACCGCAATCCTGAAGGTGGACACCGGGGTGCCTTGGGGAGTATACCTGAGTTCGGGATCCTTGGTCAGATTGCCTATGAGAATTATCCTGTTGTACACTTATTCTTCTCTCCTCTGTTCCACCACCGGGGCCTTGGCTGCTTCGGCCTTGGCTGCCTCTGCCTGAAGACTCGCAAGAAGATGGGCGATCTGCTTTTTCTCGAGTCTGACCACCATGTATTTTATCACGGGGTCGAAGACTTTGTAGTAGTCTTCGAGTTTCCTGATAAGCGATGGGGCTGACCTGAAGGCAAGAAGCACATAAAACCCTTTTTTCTGCTTCTTGATTTCGTTGGCGAGCTTTCTTCTTCCCCACACGTCTACTTTAAGGATCTCGCCTCCGGCGTTAGCGATGAGATCCCTTATCTTTTTGAGCGACACTTCGATCTCCTCGTCACTGGGGGAAGCATTGAGGATAACTATGTTTTCATAGATGTTCATCCGAACACCTCCTTATGGATTTTCCCATATCGCTATGGGTCCGCCTTAAGTCAACGACCCGCTCGACGGAACAGCCCCTGCCTTTAAACGCAGGGGCAAGGAGGGCACCCGATTGTCAGGAGACTTTACGAGAACCCGGCTTGTTATTTATACCACAGCAGTGCAATAAAATCAATTACTTTATTCGGTATTCCCTGATTTTCGTCCTGAGAGTGTTCCTGTTGATCCCGAGGGTCTTCGCAGCCTTTAGCTGATTACCGCCGGTCTCGTTGAGCACGATACCGATAAGAGCCTTTTCCACCTCGGATATCACCGTTTCATAGAGATTGCAGTTCTCGAGTTTTGTCATCTCCTTCAGGTAACGCTTCAGTTTGTCTTCGAGAAATTCCTTAATGGTAAACGAACTGGCCTCCTCCAGAAGAAGGTCCCTTTTCTCGATCACTGTTCCGTTGGAGAGCACGCATGCTCTCCTGATCGCGTTCTCAAGTTCCCTCACATTGCCTGGCCAGCCGTACTTCAGAAGGAGGTCCTTGGCCTCCCTGGAGAGTTCTTTCTTTCCCGTCTCGAACCTCTTTTCGGCGTCTTTCAGGAAATGTTTTGCGAGCAGCCCTACGTCTTCCCTTCTTTCTCTGAGGGGGGGAAGTTTAATCTGGACCACGTTAAAGCGGTAATAAAGGTCTTCCCTGAAAAGACCCTTCTGCACCAATTCCTTAAGATCTTTGTTAGTTGCACCGATTATCCTAACATCAGCATCCACCACCCTGTTGCTGCCCAAAGCACTGAACTTCTTGTCCTGCATGAACCTCAGCAGCTTCGCTTGGAGATTCATGTCAAGTTCGGATATCTCGTCAAGGAAAAGCGTGCCGCCGTTAGCCGATTCGATTTTTCCAGCACGTCTTTCCTTTGCTCCTGTAAAAGCCCCTTTCTCCCATCCGAAAAGCTCGGCTTCAAGAAGGTCCCTAGGGATTGAGGCCGAATTTATGGCTACGAAGGCCCCATTCCTCCGATTGCTGTTATAATGGATCGCCTTGGCCACAAGTTCTTTGCCCGTGCCACTCTCTCCGGTTATCAATACCATTATGTCCTTTGGAGCGACCCTCCCGATATCTTTGAATACCTTCAGAATCTTCGGGCTTCGTCCGATGATCTGGGGTTCTTCGGCCTCTGCGCTCGCACTCTTTAGGGTTGAGAGTTCCTCCCTTACAGCCATGTCCCTGAATGCCTTTTCCACGATGATCTTGAGTTCCTCGATGTCGAAGGGCTTTTCTATATAGTCATAAGCTCCCTCCTTCATCGCCTCTACCGTGCTCTCCATCTTTCCGTGGGCAGTGATCATTATCACAACTGCGTCCTGATGCGAAGACCTTATCTCCCTGAGTCCGTCAAGACCGTTGCCGTCCGGCAGGACAATATCAAGTAGCACCAGCTGGAATCCGCCCTTTACCGCACGTAAACCAGAGGAAAGCTTAGGGCGCGAGGAGACCTTGCAGTTAAGCGGTTCAAGGGCCTTTTTCACCACCCATGTTATCGCCTCATCGTCGTCTATTATGAGAATTTCTCTCTCCATGCCTTTCCTTTTTTCCTTGTAATGCTTAAAGAAGAATCACTCCATATTGTCATTGAACATACGGAATGTAAATATGAAATACCGTCCCCTTCCCAGAATCAGGCCGCTCGACCCTTATAAAGCCGTCGTGGTCCTTGATAATCTTCTTCGACAAGGCGAGACCCAGACCGGTCCCCTTTTTCTTCTTTGTATAGAAAGGAAGGAATATTTTCTGCATTTCATTCTTGGGGATCCCCTTACCAGTGTCTCTGACGGATATCACCGCCCAGCGCTTCACCTGTCCGCCCTGTACCACATACTCGCCTGAGGGCCTCGTTGTAATGCTCAGACTTCCACCCCGGGGCATGGCCTCCAGGGCATTTTTCACGATATTGAGAAAGACCTGAAGCAACTTCCCCCCGTCACCTTTTACCCTCGGCAGGCTTGGGTCATAAAACCTCTGGAGAGATATATTACCATTTTTTAGTGATAAATCCATTATCGAAATGGCTTTCTCCAGCACCTCGTGTATATTGAGCTGCTGATGAACTGACCTTCTGCTCATGGTAAGGTAGTTCTGAAGGACTGTATTAAGCCTGTCCGTCTCTCTGATTATAAGGTTTATGTGATCCTTCACGTCATCAGGTCCAGACAACAACTCCCTGTCCAACTCCAGAAGCCGTTTCTTCAGAAGCTGGGCTGCACCCTTGATGCCGCCCAGAGGGTTCTTGATTTCGTGGGCTATGGTTCCGAGTAGGAAAACAAGGGAATCGAATGAAGAATCCTCTCTTTCTACCAGAGATAGTTGTTCACGGATGGATAGGAGTGCCCCCTCGCATCTGCCGTCTACAAAAAAGGGAGAAATATCGATATCGACTCTGGCTGCGCCGTTTATCCTGGCCTCAATGTCCCTCACGCTGAACGATCTCTGTTCCCTCATCGCCTTTCGGGCGAGCCCCGACACCATTCCGGCATCAGCATACAACTCTGTGAGACGTCTTCCGAGGATTTCCTGCTGACCTTTCCCGAAAAACTCCTCCGCTGTCTTGTTTATGAATATGACGGAGTTGCGTTTGTTCAGTAGAAGGACTGCTCCGGCGAGAGAGTTGATGATCGTCTCTAGGTCCCAATGTTGCTTGCGTGCCATGGCCTCTGCACTTTATCACAATGGTTTTTTCTTTTTCAATACTTCCTTATCCCTTTGTTGCCCTTGCAAAAGAGTGGCCTTCTGTGCTAAGCTTTTTAACCCAAAGGGGATTACTCTCTTTGACTCTGTAATGCATTGCATTACCCAAATACACACGCCGTTACGTTTCCCTGCTGGTCTCTTTAAAGAGGTAAGGGAAGGCCCAGTGAACGGTCCTTGATCTTTACCGGGCGGTGGCGGCGGAGGAAGAACCAGAGGAGGTCATCAATATGGTAGTAACTATGAAGGAGCTTCTTGAGGCCGGTGTTCATTTCGGTCATCAAGTGAAACGGTGGAACCCGAAGATGAAGAAATATATCTTCGGGGAAAGGAACGGCATCTATATCATCGACCTTCAGAAAACCCTGAAGGGTCTTGAGGAAGCCTGCAGATTTATCAGGGAGACAGCCGTGCGTAACGCACCCATTCTCCTGGTAGGGACAAAAAAACAAGCGCAGGACGCCATCCAGGAAGAGGCGCGCAGGTCCGGTACGTTTTATGTTAACCAGCGCTGGCTCGGTGGGATGCTAACCAATTTCTCGACCATAAAGAAAAGCATAGAACGTCTGAAAAACATCGAGAAGATGAAAGAGGACGGGACATATAACGCCCTTCCAAAGAAGGAGATCTCGATCCTCGAAAAGGAGCGGGCAAAGCTCGAGAGAAACCTCTCAGGAATCAAGGAAATGTCCGCTGTTCCCGGCGCCGTCTTTGTAATTGACCCGAAGAAGGAGAAGATCGCGATTGCGGAAGCGAGAAAGCTTTCTGTCCCAGTTGTGGCTGTTGTGGATACAAACTGCGATCCCGACGAAGTGGACTATGTGATCCCTGGTAATGACGACGCGATCAGGGCAATAAAACTCATTGCCTCGAAGATCGCGGATTCGGTGGTCGAGGGCAGGACGTTGGCCGCTAAGGCCGCGAGCGCTGAGGCTGAAAAGGCCATGATAGAAGAGAAGGTACATCAGGAAGAGGCCGGGGACGTTGCGAATGAAGGACCGGCCGGTGAAAAAGCGGAGGTTTCAGCATGACAGTGATCTCAGCGGACATGGTAAAGGAGCTGCGCGAGAAGACTGGCGCAGGCATGATGGAGTGTAAGAAAGCCCTTTCGGAGAGTGGCGGTGATTTCGAAAAGGCGTTGACTGTGCTCAGACAGAAGGGACTAGCAAGTGCGTCGAAGAAGGCTGGAAGGACCGCGTCAGAGGGCCTTGTAGGAGCCTATATACATATGGACAGGATCGGCGTCCTTTTGGAAATGAACTGCGAAACGGATTTTGTGGCGAGGACCGACGATTTCAGGAACCTCCTAAAAGACATCGCCATGCATATTGCAGCAGCGAATCCGGTATATGTGTCGCGGGAAGAAGTGCCACAGAGCGTTGTGGAGAGTGAACGGGAGATATATAAGGCCCAGATCACCGGCAAACCCGCCCAGGTCGTCGAGAAGATTGTGGAGGGCAAGCTCGAAAAATTCTTCAGTGAGACTTGTCTCATGGATCAGATATTCATAAGAGATGACGAAGGTAAACTCAAGGTCAAAAACCTTGTTGTCGAAAAGATCGCAAAGCTGGGTGAGAATATAGTTGTGAAGCGTTTCGCAAGGTTCCAGGTGGGAGAAAAACTGTAAGGGCAATTCTCGAGAAATTTGTATCAGTATCAACCACGCAAAACGGGTCACTTGCTGCTGCGTGGTTTGGATTTTCTGTCCCGGCATTGTATTGTCTGGGTCCAGGATTTATAATCTAGGGCAATGCCGGTGGTGCGATACGGCGCGATGAAGACCACTCACTACAGAAGGATACTCCTGAAGCTCAGCGGGGAAGCCCTTATGGGCGATAAGGGCTACGGCATAGACTCCTCCACTGTCCAGTACGTGGCCTCCGAAATAAGGGAAGTGTTCAGGATGGGAGCCCAGGTGGCGGTGGTCATCG
Organism: uncultured Nitrospiraceae bacterium; assembly: GCA_964576045.1. GTDB lineage: Bacteria > Nitrospirota > Thermodesulfovibrionia > Thermodesulfovibrionales > UBA9159 > CAZNTS01. The sequence goes on from CAZNTS010000264.1 coordinate 12,821, forward strand.
GAGGTGGTAACATCTTCAGAGGTGTTGAAGCCAGCGTAAAGGGGATGGAAAGGGCATCCGCGGACTACATGGGAATGCTCGCTACGGTCATTAATGCACTTGCACTGCAGAATTCACTTGAAAAGATAGGGGTTCCAACACGCGTCCAGTCCGCAATAGAGATGCGGGAGCTGGCCGAACCCTATATCCGGCGGAAGGCTATTAGGCATCTCGAAAAGGGAAGGGTCGTGATATTTGCAGCAGGTACCGGAAACCCTTATTTCACCACTGACACCGCTGCAGCGCTAAGGGCCATGGAGATAGGTGCAGAGATAATCATGAAGGGCACAAAGGTGGAAGGCGTCTATTCCTCCGATCCGGTGAAAGACCCAAAGGCGAAAAAGTACAGTACCATAGGTTATATTGATGTGCTCAGGAAAGGATTGTCGGTAATGGATTCAACAGCAATCTCCCTCTGTATGGACAATAACCTCCCGATTGTGGTATTTAATGTGAAGGGAAAAGGGAACATCAGGACAATAGTTCAGGGTAAGAGGATAGGCACCCTGGTGAGAGGTAACCATGGAGAAGGAGCTAAGAAAAAAAACAACTGAGCGGATGGAGGGCGCCATCGACGCCCTGAAAAAAGAATTCGGCTCTGTCAGGACCGGCAGGGCTTCCCTCGCTCTTCTTGACGGAATCACGGTGGACTATTACGGAAATGCAACTCCCCTTCAGCAGGTTGCGAGTCTTAGCGTCCCTGAAAGCCGCCAGATAGTGATACAGCCATGGGAGCAGCGTGTAATCCCTGAAATCGAAAAGGCGATCATGAAGTCCGACCTTGGCCTCACACCGACGAATGACGGGAAGATTATACGTATCAATATCCCTGCCCTCACCGAAGAACGGAGAAAACAGCTCGTAAAGGTTGTAAGAAAGAGGACGGAAGAGGCCAAGATAGCCATTAGGAACATAAGAAGGGAGTCGAATGAGGACCTGAAGAAACTCGAGAAAGAGCAACATCTCAGCGAAGATGACGCGAAGAAGTTCCATGCGGAGATACAGAAATTGACAGATTCCTACATTGCAAAAG
>CAZNTS010000265.1:0-2550 GCA_964576045.1 uncultured Nitrospiraceae bacterium
GCCAAGGGATATGTCTTTATCCTCCTCAGCGAGACAGGTTTGTACCGTTTCATGATGAGATTGTACCATAAGCCTTCAGGAATGTTTCGTATCGCACTCACCGGATGGCAGCTGGTAGCATGAAGATAATCATGAAACAGACAATCCATTGATTTTGTTCCTCTGATTGTGCTACGTTATCTGACCAAAGATAAAACCTTTACATTAATTATTGGGAGGACACATTGGCAGGGAAAGCAGTACCAAAAAAGAATCTCTCGGCAATTAAAAAGGCCCGTCAGGCCGAAGCTCACAAGTTGCGCAACAGAAAGGTGAAAACCGCTATCAAGACCGCTACAAAGAAGTTAGAGACGGCGGTTGAAGAGAAGAACAGAGAAGAGACCCGGGCAGCATTTGCCGAGGCCGCCGAAATTATCAGCAAAGCCGCTTCAAAAGGCATAATCCACAGGAACACCGCATCGAGAAAGATATCCCGCCTGGCGAGGCTTGCGAACATCGTCATCAGATCCGAAGCAGCTTAACAAGCAAATATTCAAGAGGGTACGTTCCTCCTGAGCTCTTTATGCTGATATCTGTCTCGTTGAGCAGTTCAAACACTTTGCGATAGTACTCCTCTCGGCCTCTGTCTTTCGACGACATGCGGCTGTAGTGCCAGTTGATGGCCCCCAAAAGCCCATACGACTCTTGGGTCTCCTGAAGGCCCCTCGCGACCCTGAAGACCCTCTCGGGGTCCTTGTCCCTCAGTGCGTTCACAAGGTCAAAGGCGTCATAATCGTAATGGCCCTTCACAATACCCGCTATATCTCCAGTATCGATCGACCGTTTCCCAATGAGGGTGAATTTCTCCAGCTCAGAGGATATGAGACCCACATCAGGGCCGACAGCACCCACCAGGTACTCGATTGCAGCAGTTGTCATCTCCAACCCTTTCTGCCGCGCCTTTTCCAGCACCCAGAAAGAGAGCTCCTGCGGTCTTATATCCAGCGGAACGGCCCTCACCTTTTTCAGCAGCTCCTTGAAGTGCGACTTGGGAGTGCCTCTGTGGAAAAGCATAAGGACTGTGTAAGGAGAAGGCTCCGCAATGTAACGGCCCAGCATTTCCAAGTCCGTCTTTCCAAGTTCCTGGCAATTTTCGACGATTACAACTCGCTGTTGCGACATGAAGGGAACCGTATTCGCCACATCAAGTATTCGGGAGAGAGACGGCGCCTCATCGATACCGTCGAGATCGAAGACGGTTAGTGAAAAATCCTTTTCCCCTTCCGGGACTGTTCTTGCACCTATCAACGAGGCTTCTTTCAGAAGATAAGGGTCATCGGCATATAGGACATAGACCGGAGACCTGAATCCCTTCTCGCTTTCCTGGATGAAATGAGTGATGCTCATGAGAGTAGGTAGTAAGGTTGAACGCCTTCCCCCCGTCAGACTCCGTATATTATTGAAGCGATTATTTCTATCGAAAGATCCCTTAAGGCCGTCTCTGTAGCCTGTTCCTTCAAAGCAATTACACCCTGAAGCGCATCCGTGCTTGGGAATGAAACGATGAACACGCCATGATTCCGTAACGGCCTTTTCTTCCCGGACGGATCAGTCAGTGTAAAGTCCCCTCTCACGCTTACCTCATATTCTACAGCCACCCCTGACTGCACTGACAGAGCTTTCAGTTCAAAGGTGGTAAGGTTGCCGTCTATTCTATACCCTGAAGCGCTGTCTATCACAAATCCGCTCTTCATCAATTCATCGACAAGCGCAACCTGCATCCTGTCTTCCAATCTGGGCTCAAAGGTCTTGTTAACGATTTTATTGATGGCAATGGAACGGAAAGGAAGGTCGGCCCTGCCGTAAATCTTGTATCCGCAACCTGCAAGGCAAAAAGCTAAAAGCACTGTGCAAAAGGTGACTTGCAAAAACCACCAAGACCTTTTCATCTTCATATGTTTCGCACTCACTACTCCATGTTTCATTCTCATATCACAATATTCACGAGTTTTCCCTTTACAACAAAGAGCTTCTTGACGGTCTTGCCGTCAAGGACCTCCTTTATCCTGGGCTCACTCATCGTCCTCTCTTTGATCTCCTCATCCGCAAGGCCTTGAGGGACCATCACCTTTGCCCGCACCTTGCCGTTGATCTGGATTACAAGTTCTATTTCATGGGCAACAATCGCTTCAGAATCATACTGGGGCCACGCGGCATCGGCGATGCTGGTGGTATTCCCGAGCACTTCCCACAGTTCCTCCGCGAAATGTGGCGCAAAAGGCGCAATAAGTAGCGTCAGAGATTCCATCGCCATTCGGAGCACTGCAAGCCTGTCACCGCCAACACCCGTTGCAGTGTAGTCGTACATCTCATTTACCATTTCCATGAGGGCAGCAACGGCGGTATTGAAGTGAAACTCCCGTTCAATGTCTTCGGTCACCCTCTTGATGGTTACGTGCGTCTTACGGTAAAGCGGGTCTCCCTGTGCCTCTTTCCCTGCGGCAGCCACTTTCACCCCATCCTTATTATATTTGTGTACCAGCGCCCAGATGCGGTTAAGAAACCTATGTG
>CAZNTS010000266.1:0-5708 GCA_964576045.1 uncultured Nitrospiraceae bacterium
ACGGGACTATGACCTGATATTCATCAGTCAAGTGCTCCACTCCTGCTCGAAAGATGAGTGCATGCTGGTGATTAAGAAAGCCAAGGATGCCCTGAATCCCGACGGCCGAGTGGTAGTTCAGGAATTTTATCTTGAAGAAGACAGGACCCATCCTGTTAATAGCGCTCTGTTCTCTGTGAACATGCTCGTGAACACCATGGCTGGAAGGTGCTATTCGGTGTTAGAGATTAGAGGTTGGCTTTCAAAGGCCGGACTGAGAGATATAAGAATGCAACCGTTGGACGACACAGTGCTCGTATTCGGGAAAAAGGCGGGAAGGCCATAAGCTCTTAGGGGCACTGAAGGCAGGAATGATGAAAGGCTTTAAGAACAGGATTGGCATAATGGGGGGAACGTTCAACCCTATACATTACGGACATCTCAGGGTCTCAGAAGAAGTCCGGCAGGGAATCGGTTTTGAAAAGATACTCTTTGTCCCCTCCGGGAATCCACCGTTAAAGGCAGGGCACCTGGCCCCTGCGCCACAGAGGCTCGAGATGACAAGACTTGCCATAGAGGCAAACCCCTGGTTTGAGATATCGGACATAGAATGCAATCGTACGGAAAAGTCGTATACCGTAGAGACATTGCTTGCACTAAAGGAGCTATACCCGGACAAAGAGTTTTATTTCATAGTCGGGATCGATTCTTTCATTGAACTTCCGCTCTGGCGCTATCCGGAAAGGCTGATGGAGCTGACGCACTTTGTGGTAGTGTCAAGGCCAGGAACCAGTTTTTCAGGACTCGCTTCCCTCATAACAGGCGACAGGGGAGTATTGCGGGCCCTTGACGCCCGACAATTGAACATTCAGAAGGCAACCTTGAGAAACGGCCGCGAAGTCCTCCTGATGAATGTTACGCATATGGATATATCAGCTACAGGGATAAGAAATCTTACACATCACGGGATGAGCATAAAATATCTGTTGCCAGAGAAAGTGGAATCCTTTATAATTTCTCAAGGACTCTATCGTTGAAGGGAGTGATTACCTTTAGAATCTAAGATCAAGGCGATAAAGGCAGCTCAATCCGCATCAGCTAAAAAAGCGAAGGAAATACTTGTCCTTGAACTCAAGGACGTGGCTATCTTTACGGATTATTTCGTTATCTGTTCCGGCGTGAGCATTACCCAGGTTAAAGCCATCGCAGAGCACATCGAGACCGAGTTTATGAAACAAACAATTAGACCGTTGTCTATAGAAGGATTGCGCTATGCCCATTGGGTTCTCATGGATTACGGTGATGTAATCGTCCACATATTCGAAGACGAAACAAGGGCTTACTACGAGCTGGAAAAGCTCTGGCTCGATGCCCCAAGAATCCCCATTCCTGAAGTGGAACACACACAGCGCCGGAAAGGTCCTGTGACGCCCGGCGATGAAAGGGCTCTTTCCTGATGGGCAAGTTCGCTGTTCTTCTGTTCGTATTACTACTTTTGGCCCTAGGCTACTTTGCCGTACTCAACGAGGATACCATAACCTTCACTGTCGCTCCCATGACCGCTTACGAAATGCCAAAAATAGCACTTATCATGCTCTCCTTCGGCGTAGGGATGGCTGTGATGCTCCTCTATGTCTTTGTCAGAGACACAAAGCGATTCATTGAAAGCAGACAGCACCAGCGGAAACAGAAAAGGGACCTGCATATCCAGGAACTCTACTCACGAGCGCTGAACGCTATACTTGCCGACAATGAGCAAGAGGCAAGGTCAGCGCTCGAGGGCATACTCCATGAAGAACCGGCACACATGGACGCTCTTCTCAGGCTCGGTGACATCTCTGCAGAGGACGAAGACTACCTGAAAGCACTCGACTATTACAGGAAGGCGCGGGATGTCCAGCCGCAAAATATCGAGGTGCTCTTCTGCTTGGAGAGAATGATGGAAAAGACCGGCAGGACGTCAGAGGCGAATGCGTATCTCGACGAGATCCTCAGGCTGGATGCCGATAACCTCACTGCACTTTACAGAAAACGCTCCCTGCTTGAGAAGTCCGAGAGATGGGACGAGCTCATCGCAATTCAGAGAACCATCATTAAGAACGAGCACCATGAAAAGAGCCGCCAGCGCGAACTGAAGAGCCTGACTGGCTACAAATACGAGCAGGGCCGTTACAGTCTTGAAAATGCCACAATGGAGAAGGCCGAGAAAGCATTCAAGACAGTGCTCCGCCTCGACAGGAACTTTGTGCCGGCGTACCTTGGCCTCGCGGAAGCACTGCTCAGACAGGGAGAATCCGAGGATGCAATCGCCCTCCTTCAGAAAGGATTTGAACAGACCTCCTCCACAACAATACTGGCGAGAATCGAGGACCTTCTGATAAATCTTGGCGAACCCGGAAGGCTGATAACCCTATACAGGAACAGCACATACAAGGAACCGCAGAACCAGACATTGCGCTTCCTTATGGGTAAGGTCTTTTACAGGCTTGAAATGCTGGACGATGCATTTGGGACTCTCTCTACAGTGGACCCAAGCAGTGCGCCTTACCCGGAACTGCACCAGCTACTTGGAAGCATATACCTCAGACGACGGCAATTCGAAAAGGCTGCAGAGGAATTCAGGAAAGTCACTGACATGAAGATACCCTTATACCTTCCCTATTGCTGCTACCGCTGCGGTTATACCTCCCGAGACTGGTCTGGGAGATGCCCCAGCTGCAGGGAATGGGACACTTTGCAGTTCAACCTCGCTGGTAACTGCAAGACGTGATGGCAGTAACGAGTCGAAACAGATACTCAAGGGATCAGCAACGAACAATAAGATGAAAAACAACGACAGCAATTCCGATAGCCAGGCGTCGGATACTTCTGATTCTTGGCCGCCTCAGAAGGTGGTCCTCGACACAAGTCTTTTCGTGAACCCGGACGTCAGGTCGAGTCTCGGGAACACTCCCTCCGAGGCCCTGGAAACTTTTCTTTTCCTCGCAGCACAGATCCATATCCTGGAATTCTATATGCCTCCATCCATATTCGGGGAACTCCTGCACTTCGTGGAGAAGGACAGGATACCGGGAGACCTTCTCCTCACCCTTCATCAGAAGCCGCCCAAAAAGCACGAACTTAAGTGTCCGGCCTTCCTCCTCTACGAATTGATAGAGGACATCAGAGAAAGGGTTAACAAGGGCCTGCGGATTGCTGAGAAGGCGGTGAGGAGCGCAGAGAAAGTTAAGCCCGACGAAATTATACAGGATTTGAGAAGAAAGTACCGGGAAGCGCTGCGGGAAGGGATCATAGACAGCAAAGAGGACGTTGACCTCCTCCTTCTGGCAATGGAGCTTGACGCACTGCTTGTGTCCGCTGACCAAGGTCTTATACAGTGGGCGGAAAAGCTCGGTATTAGGTGGCTCTTCCCCGAAAAATTCAAAGACTATCTGATGGGAGCGATCAAGAGGAGCCAGCTGCTTTCAGAAAAAGAAGCTGGCTGATATTACCTGCACACAGCCACAACCGTAAAAATCTTCAGAATTGTCAATCCTATTATTGTTGGTGCCGAAGGGAGGACATACGACTCGACATGCACTCCTCTTGGTCAGCGAGCATTCCTTGTAATTGATTATAAGTTATAGTTTTTTGTGTGCTTGAAGGTGCGGACCATTCCCGCCATCTGTCCCGATTTAAATCTGCTAGTGAGCCTGTAGCAAAGTTTACATGAATTCCGATGCAAACCTACCACCATGGTAACGGAGCCATCATCGGTTTCGCCCCGAAACACGAGCCGAGTTGTGCTTACTGAAAGAGTGACTGTAACATTTTTACTGCGGCGGCAGGGTTTCTACCAGAATCAAGCATCTTTTGGTATGGTTGTTGACGCATTCGCGGTCCAACTCGAAACTGCTCTACTGATCTGATAGTTTGCCGAAGACATACGAAAAAGGTATTGCGATCAGGTCTCCTATGATATAGGTTATGAAGATTGCGATAACGAATATTGCGTAAGATGGGACCTTACCCGTTAAAAGGATTGGAAAACCGACACCAATGACCCAGATGGTCTTGAAGCTTAACTGGAGCAACAAAACAGGAGTAAATTTCAGTGTAGACCGTAGGCCAAACTCCGAGCAACTAATCGCTACAGCAAAGCAAAGCAGGAGAGCTAAGAGGATGCCGACCCACATGGAAATGCCGGCCATTAGTGCGCCGTAAAGAAATTGCATTTAGAACGTTAGCCACAAGAACGCTACGGACGCTTTGAGCGCCACTGCGTTCACCGCTAGACCTGTTATACCTAGCGCCCCTCCGGTTGATGGCTCGACTTACTGGTGTTCGTATGCCATAATGTTATTCTCATATCAACGCCCGCCATCATTTTTTTCTTTGTGGAGGTCACAACTTACTGCCATGAACCAAATATTCCCATTTGCGCTCCCTCCTTCCGTTCGCAGATCGAAGACTGCTTTACAACGTGAAAACTGTCTTACCATTACTCTCGACCCATCTAACCTCTTTGATCCGTAAGCCGTATTTCTTGATCTTATATCCGATCATTCTTTGGGTAATACCAAGTTGTTTAGCCGCCCTAGCCATGACCCAGTTACACTCCCTTAGAGCCTTGACTATTTCTTCTTTCTCTATATCTTTGATCCTATCCCTCAGAGTGTCCATTTCGTTCACTTCGCCTGTCTTTAGAGCCAAAAGCATGCCAAGTGTCAAGAGAATAATTTATAAGGATATTTGCATCTGTGAACTGTGACAGGACTGTATGATTACCACATTCTTGTCACAATATTATCATTTGAGGGATTGGAATACAACAGATACAAAAGTTCTAACCATCCTGATGCCAAGGGCAAAGGGAACGGCTACTTATGGAAATCTTTTCAGACGACTCACTGAATTCTATAGCCGGCACGGAAGATCCGCCTGACTGTTCTGCTAACCTTATAAGACAGCCGTGCTCGAAGACAGCCTCGTCATATTCCTTTATTGCTTCTATCTGATTTGAGGCACTCAGAAATCACCCTAACTTCCCTCTATTGATTTATCTTTATTATAAGCTTATAATTATGTCTAATCCTTGTGCCGCCCGTTCATCCTCCTCCCCAGGTGTCGGGTGGCACGCTTAAAGAAACAAATATATTCGCTAGATCGCTGTAATGACTGAATAGATAGTTGCTGAAGGAGAAGCAACGAGATGCCTACACTGGATTTTCGAGGTAAGGAGATCGAGGTAAATGAAGACGGCTACGTCATTAACGTCGATGATTGGACAAAGGAGCTTGCCGATTACATTGCTAAAATGGAAGGCATCGACATGACCGAGGCCCACTGGGAGGTTGTCAATTTCCTTAGGGATTTTTACCAGAAATACGAGGTCGCTCCGATGATCAAAATCTTGACAAAAGAGATCGGGAAAGTCACGGGCCAGAAAAACGTAAACGCGACGTATCTCTATGAGCTCTATCCGGGCGGACCTGCAAAGCAGGCATGTAAGATAGCAGGGCTTCCAACATCGACCGGATGCATATGATCTTAATGGTGGTGCAGCCGATAGTCGTCCTCCGTCAGAATAATGTCTCATTCTCTCACCAAGAAAAAGCTCATGCCTAGGAGATATTCTTCCTAGAACCGCACTCAAGTCTATACCTCAAGTCCTCTTAGTCACTCAGAAATCAACATTGATCTCTTTCATCCCAAGAATTTTCCACTCTGATATGAAGTACTCGTGTAGG
>CAZNTS010000267.1:0-3374 GCA_964576045.1 uncultured Nitrospiraceae bacterium
CATTTTCGAGAATACTTGCACTGCCATGATGATTGTGGAGGAGGACACGACGATCTCCCTTGTGAATACCGAGTTTGAGAGACTTTCCGGATATACAAAAAAGGAAGTGGAAGGGAAAATACAATGGAAAGACGTTATAACGGTCGGCCACGACGACCTGTTGAGGCTCGAAACCTTTCACAGGCAGAGGAGAGCAGACCCGACATCAGCGCCGAAGAACTACGAAGTACACCTCATGGACAGAAACGGAGAGGCAAGGGAGATTCTGCTCATGGTGGACATTATCGCCGGTACGAGAAAGAGCGTTGCTTCGCTTCTGGACATCACGGAACGGAAAAAGACAGAAGAGAAGATACATGGCTATCAGAAAGCTCTCCGCTCTCTGGCCTTGGCCTTGTCTCTGACAGAAGAACGGGAGCGCCGCAGCATTGCGACGGATCTGCATGACGGCATCGGCCAGACCCTCGCCCTTTCAAAGATTAAGCTGGAGGTGTTGAGTGAATCGCTGTCCGGGGATGTCCGGGCGGAAGCAGTGAACGAAATCCGCGAGCTTGTCGGGCAGTCTATCCAGTACACGCGATCGCTTACATCGGAACTCAGCCCGTCTGTCCTTTATGAACTTGGGTTCGGAGCTGCGGTGGAGACATTGGGGGAGCAGATGCAGAAGAAGCACGGGATTCATATCCTGGTCAAAAATGATGAGAAGCCTAAGTCTGTGGATGAGGAAGTTGGCGTTATCCTTTACAAGGCGGTGCGGGAGTTGATAGTGAATGTGGTCAAGCATGCTCACGCACATCGGATCGATATATGGATCCAGCGAAGCAACGATGGTATACGAATAACGTTGAGAGACGACGGTATCGGATTCAGTGTTCCGGTCAATGAGGAATACGGCAAGAGTGCCGAGTTTGGATTTGGGCTCTTTAATATCCGGGAGAGACTGGAGAGTATCGGCGGAAGTTTTGAGATCGAATCGTGGCCTGGTCAGGGGAGTTGCGTTACAATCATGGCGCCGTTCAAACGTCAGGCTGCAGGGGAAAATGCGCATGAGCGTTAAGATTGTTCTGGCAGACGACCATAGCATTGTACGCCAAGGCCTCAGGGCTCTGATTGAGAAGCAGTCAGATATGCGGGTAATTGGTGAAGCCTCCAACGGGCGTGAAACGGTGGCGATGGCGGGGGAACTACTGCCAGATGTGATCCTCATGGATGTATCCATGCCGGATATGAACGGCATCGAGGCGACCAGGAGGATTAGAACCGCGTTCCCGGAGATCAAGGTCCTTGCCTTGTCGATGCATTCGGACAGGAGGTTTGCCATAGAGATGCTCAGGGCAGGCGCTTACGGCTACGTGTTAAAAGACAGCGCGTTCGAGGAAATGGCGCATGCTATCCGGGCAGTGATGTCCGGGCATACTTACCTCTGTCACAAGATCGCGGACATCGTCATCAGGGACTATATGGACATTACGACAAAGGGAGAGGTCTCGGTCTTCTCGGCCCTTACGGTAAGGGAGCGTGAAGTACTCCAGCTTATCGCGGAGGGTAAATCTACAAAGGAAATTGCGTCAATCCTCGGCGTCAGCGTGAAAACCATTGAGACGCACCGTCAGCAAATGATGGAAAAACTCGATATCCATAGTGTCGCCGAACTTACCAAATATGCTATCCGCGAAGGGTTGACTTCTATCGAACAATAGTTGTTATTAGGTATCGACCGTCAAGATTCTAGCACGAAGTTGGTGCAGGGTCTGCCGACGGCTCCCGGAAGCGGACCTTCCAGAGAGTAGCATGGCTACTCAGGACTCTTGGGTGTCGAACTCAGGAATTCCCGATTACGCGCTTGCACAGGTCATTTATACTTGTCATGGAAGATAGAATGAGCGATCGGTTTCCTTCATGTGGGCTACTGTCATTGCGGTAGACTGACCACTGACCACCTCTCCCTTGGAGACAATATCGCCTCTCAGATCACAGTGGCCCTCGAGATCGCCAGACCATTTGAGGAACTCGACCAACTTCTTATCAATCAGATCTGATCTCCAGATTGACAGTCGACGAGAAATCTCCCTTGAGAAAGGGTCATTCAGAGAGTGTTCTCTTTTACGCGTTTGAGATCGGTGAGGAGCAGGGGCCGAATGAGGAAGAACTCGAACGGTTGAGGCTCTCCGGCTTGCTTCATGACGAGGGGAAGATGTGCACGTCTGACGTGCTTCTTGACTAGCCTGGCAATCTGACGGCAGAAGAATTCGAACTTGTCAAGTAGCTTTTTTGGAAAGGGCGGGATACTAGCCTCCATAAAACAGTTACGAAATGTTTTCTCGAGTGTTCTCCGATCACCATGAAAGATATGATGGGAGTGGTTATACGGATGGCCTCAGGAGTAAAGAAATACCACGGCCGGCTCAGATACTTTGCGTAACCGATGCCTTTGATCGTATGACATCGGATAGGCCTTACAGGACTGCACCATGAGAAGAATTTCCGATCTCGGAGTTCAAAACTGTGTTCTGGTACACAGTTTGATCATGAAGTTGTTAATACGGCCATTAAGGTTCTGACAAGGACAGGTGTAGCGGAGTTAGAACGGAGTAGAGCTGGAGATAGTTGGTAGTAACCTTAGAGCAGGTTAGCCCATCCTTTCCCCCGGTAACCTGCGAAGCAGTTCAGGGGGCCAGAAAAGGATGCCTTCTTCGCTCTTTACCACTTTATAAAAAGTGCAGTTTGGACAATGTTTGAAGTCCCTTGCAAAAGTGCAGTCGCTCCTTCCTCTGCCAAGGGTGCCGGCAACTACCCAGCAGGCTTGTCCGGCATTTATTCCTCCGTGAACTTTGTCGAGTCTCTGGTCCGTGGATGCGGCGCAGACCCCCGATCGTTCCGCATGCAGTCCCCCGGGTTCTCTTCCGCACGACGTAAATTCCCAGCAGTTGAGGTGCGGTCCACATTTTTTGTCGGAATTGTTCTTCATTTTATTAAGTCTACTTCATTCGTGATGGATGTCAAGCCCTGTGTCGTTGCCTGTCGTTGCATGTCGTTGCATGTGAATGTGAATGTGACAGCTCCGTAAATGTGACTTCCATCCGCGGTGCCATAATATCCGCTTTAACATCCGTCGTGTAAGAATGTCGAAACATACGGAATAATATGAAAGCAGTTAAGACATTTTACAGGGAAAGTACGAACTGCCTGTGCTCTTGGTAAAGGGCTGAATTGCTTGCCAATTTATTTTTGGAAGGATCTTTGAGAAGTGGTCGATATTAAAGGAGGTATATGATACTGGTATAACAACATATCTGGGTGCCATTATCACATTCAGTTGACGGCGAAATATTCAGAGTCGCTACTGTACAAAGAAAATCAGCTGGTAAAAGAGA
>CAZNTS010000268.1:0-7675 GCA_964576045.1 uncultured Nitrospiraceae bacterium
TGGATTTTACGGCAGCGGAAACATGGGGGATCCCAACCAAGGATTCCTGCTGAGGCCGACCGGCGCCGGTACGTTTACGCCCGAGACCTTTCCTGCGACGTCTCAAAACCCAGTTACTGGCGATCAGGTTCTACAAACCCAGAGGACCGGGCTCAACAACAAGGGTGTTGCTGTCGGATACTTTTACAACACGAACTTAGGGGTTCCGGTTGACAATCAGTTTGGCTTCTACGTGAAAGATGGCGTTTTCACAGAGGTCAACAACCCGAAGACGCCGCCTGGTATCGGTATTACACTGGTTAGCGTACTGCGAGTAAAGGACCTAGCCGTACTCGAAAAGAATAAGAACGTGCCCGACGTCATACGCGCCATCGCCAGAAAACTGCTCCATGCAAGAAAGCCCGCCTGACAGACTGGGATGCTCAGAGAGCTAGATGGAAAAGACACCTGATTTTATCAAGAAAAGGACTTGGAACAAGGTCCTGAATTACATAGCATCGAGCGATGAAATCCCCCCTTACCTTCTGATCGACAAGGAAGTCGTAAAGGAAAAAATTTCTACCATAGGCAGAAATATCAGAAATTCAAGAGTATTCTACGCGGTAAAGGCAAACCCTGACATAGAGGTACTCCGCTTGCTTAACGTTCTGGGAGCGGGGTTTGAGATTGCGTCCGAAGGAGAGTTGCAGATACTCGCCTCCCTCGGTGTCAATCCCGAAAGGATTATTACGAGCAACCCGATAAAGACGCTGAAGTTCCTTGAGAAGGCCGTTCCTTACGGTATCAGGTATTTCGCCTATGATTCCACAGCGGAGGTCGAGAAGCTTGCCAGATACGCGCCGGGCTCAAACGTGTACGTTAGGCTTTCTGTCCCCAACGAGGGCAGCGAATGGCCGTTGAGCAGAAAGTTCGGCGTCGAATTGGAAGAAGCAGCCGAGCTTCTCCTTTACGCAAGGAAAAAGGACCTTCAGCCGGTAGGCATCACTTTTCACGTCGGTTCCCAGTGTAATAACGTATACAACTGGGACAGCGCAATCGAAAAGGCAAAGGAGTTATGGGAGACCGTGGAACAGAGCGGGATACGCCTCACCACGCTAAATATCGGCGGGGGATATCCCATTCACTACACAAAGAACGTTTTGGATGTGGAGACGATAGAAAAGAAGATCGACAGGGCCATAGGGAAGAAATTTGCGAGATTTGCGCCAGACGTCGAGGTTTTCATCGAGCCAGGAAGGGCAGTCGTTGGCGACGCTGGCGTTTTTGTTTCGACGGTAATTGGAAAGGCCAGAAGAGGAGATGAAAACTGGCTTTACATCGATGTAGGCGTCTTTAATGGGCTAATGGAAAGCATAGGTGGTATCAAGTATGTGTATATTGTGGGGAGCAGGAACGAACCGGAGAAATGGACGATCGCTGGTCCAAGCTGCGACAGCTTTGATGTGATCGACCGTGATGTAGAACTGCCCGAGGCCGAGGTAGGTAACCGTATCCTTATCCTTTCGAGCGGAGCCTATACCATTTCCTATGCCTCAGAGTTCAACGGGTTCTCGATCCCGAAGACAATACTTATATAGACACTTAGCCGTAGGCCGCCGTTAGGAACAAGCAAAAGGGATAAGATACCTTTGCTGCTCGCTTTATGATGTTTAGTATTTAGATAGGAGGAGATAATGATCAAATTTTTTGAGAAAGACCCTTATGCGCCAATACAGTATGTATACGAGATCGAGCGGGTGCTTTACAAGGGGAAAAGCGATTTTCAAGAAATAATGGTGATCGAAAACCCTTATTTCGGCAAGATGTTGATCCTTGACGGTGTCGTCCAGATAACGGAACGCGATGAATTTTTCTACCACGAGATGCTCACGCATGTCTTGATGCACGCGCATCCAAACCCGCGAAACGTCGTCGTGATAGGTGGAGGGGACGGCGGCGCTGTAAGAGAAGTCCTGAAACACGACACTGTTGAGAAAGTATATTTTATAGAGATAGACGAAGAGGTGATCGACGTCTCGAAGAAGTTTTTCCCTGCCGTTGCGGCCCAAGTGGATGACAATCGCGTGGAAATACATTGCATGGACGGCGCCGAGTTCGTGAAGGGCAGAAACGGCGATATCGATGTGATAGTGGTCGATTCTACAGATATAGTGGGTTTTGCGAAAAGCCTGTTTACCGTGGAGTTCTTTAAATCGGTGAAAGACTCCCTATCCCCAGAAGGGATGTTCGTCACCCTCTCCGAATCACTTCATTTTCATAAGGATATGGTAATAGAAGTTCAGGAGGCTATGAAACTGATCTTCCCGGTGGTCGACTTATACACTGCCCCCCTCGTTACATATGCGGGTAACTGGTGGACATTTTCAGCTGGCTCTAAGAAACACGACCTCAGACAAATGAGAAGGCAGTATAGGATCGATACCCGGTACTACAATGACGAGATCCATCAACAGGCCTTTCTCCCGCCAAAGATGTATGAAAAACTTATGCAGAGGAAACTGCAATGGTAAGAGTAGCTTTTTATGCTTCAGCGATAGGCGGTTACGGTACTGCTTGACACACGATCAAATTAATTGCTAAAGTAATTAGCACTCTCATGTAGAGAGTGCTAATTTGTTGTGAGGTTTTACAACATGACTGATGATAGAATATATCGCGTCTTGTGGGCAGTGGTTGAAAGCTACATCACAAACCCAGATCCAGTGGGGTCAAGGTTCGTTACCAAGAAGTATGCCTTCAACCTTTCCCCCGCCACAATAAGGAATATCATGGCTGATCTTGAGGAGATGGGGTTCCTCATACAGCCGCATACTTCTGCCGGTCGAGTACCGACCGATAAGGGATATAGGTTCTACGTGGATTCCCTATCCGGGGAGCGCCCTCTTCCCAGCGCGTATCATGCCGAGGAAATCATGCAAAATCTTCAGAGCCTAAGGAACGATATCAACGCCCTTCTTAAAGAGGCCTCAAAGACCCTTTCCACAGCTTCCCACTATGTAGGCGTTGCCCTTTCACCGAGAGCCGAAAAAACGACCCTGCGAGGGATCAATCTTTTCGTATACAAAGAGGGCCAAGTGATGGCAGTGCTCCTGACGGGTGAGGGGATAGTGAAGAACAAGGCCATACGCGCCGATGCAGATCTTACGCAGCGGGACCTCAACAGGATCTCGGATTACCTCAACTCCGAATTCTCAGGACAGACTATTGATGAGATCAGATCAGCAATATTAAGGGAGATGCGGCGAGACAAAGCCCTCTGCGATACACTCATATCAAGGGCAATGCGTATATGCCGTGAGGCTCTCCATTTCGATTATTCCGATGTCTTCATTTCAGGCTTATCCGAAGTCCTAGGATTGCCTGACTTCTCGGACCTTCAGAAGATAAAGATAATCTCCAAGGCTATAGAGGACAGACATCTCATCATCAAATTGCTCGACACGCTCTCTCAGTCCAATGGAGTGAAAGTGGTCATAGGCTCCGAGAACCCAGCATCAGAGATGAGAACATTGAGCATGGTGGTATCTTCCTATAAGGAAGGCGACAGGCCTATTGGGACGATTGGGATTATCGGGCCGACGCGGATGGATTACATGAAGGCTATCACTCTCGTGGACACAACCGCAAAGTTCATTACCAGAGTACTTTCTGAGAGATAGCTTTCTGAATAGGTCACTCACCAAGGAGGAAATTGTGGAAGACGAAGTCATAGAAGAGAAAGAAGAACCCCTTCAGCGGAGCCCGGATGCTGAGGGATCGGGAGAGGAGCAGACCCCTTCTCCTGAAACAGAGCTTGTGGATCTCAGAGATAAATACCTGCGGTTGTACGCAGAATTTGAGAATTACAAGAAACGTGTCCAGAAGGACAAGGAGGATCTGGCAAGGTACTGTAACGAAACTATCCTCTATGAAATTCTTCCAATCATGGATAACCTAGAAATGGCTTTGAGCCATTCGGCGGAGAACGTAACAGAAGGGCTTGTAAAGGGCGTCGAAATAACCCTCAGAGAGTTCCGGAGAGTTACGGAAAAGTTTGGTCTCATCCCAATAGAGGCAGAGGGCAAACCGTTTGACCCGGCAGTACACCACGCCATGTCCCAAGTGGAAACGCCTGACGTCGAAGACAAGACAGTGGTCGAAGAGTACAGGAAGGGCTATTTATTCGGTGACAAGGTCTTGAGGCCTTCATTGGTTGCAGTATCGAAACATCCCGCAAAAAGCGAAGCAGGAACGACAACGACTGAGATAACGAATGAATCAGAGGAGGATTAGTCATGGGTAAGGCGATTGGAATTGACTTGGGCACTACAAACTCGGTGGTCGCGGTTGTGCAGGGTGGAGAGCCCGTGGTAATATCGAACCAAGAGGGAACCAGAACAACACCCTCCGTTGTGGCTTTTACAGAAAAGGGTGAGCGTCTCGTCGGCCAGATCGCGAAAAGACAGGCCATCACAAATCCCGAGAATACCGTTTTTTCAATCAAACGGTTGATGGGGCGAAAATACAACTCTCCACAGGTCGAATATGCAAAAAAGAGGCTACCCTATAAAATCGTCGAGGCCGCCAACGGGGATGCACATGTTGAAATAAGAGGAAAAAAGTTCTCTCCGCCGGAGATTTCCGCCATGATTCTTCAGAAGCTGAAACAGGCTGCTGAAGACTATCTTGGTGAAACCATAACCGAGGCAGTGATCACGGTACCTGCTTACTTCGACGACAGCCAGAGGCAGGCTACAAAAGATGCGGGCAAAATTGCAGGCCTTACCGTGCTGAGGATCATTAATGAGCCGACCGCGGCCTCCCTTGCTTACGGCATGGACAAGAAGAAGGAAGAGAAGATCTCGGTATACGACCTCGGGGGAGGAACCTTCGACATCTCGATTCTCGAGATCGGAGAAGGGGTAATAGAGGTCAAGTCGACCAACGGCGATACGTATCTAGGCGGCGACGATTTTGATCTCAGGATCATGGACTGGCTGGCAGATGAATTCAAGAAAGATCAAGGTATTGATCTCAAGAACGACAGGATGGCGCTCCAGAGACTGAGGGAAGCCGCGGAAAGGGCGAAAATAGAGCTTTCCACGGCTGCTGAAACGGAAATCAACCTCCCCTTCGTCACTGCAGATGCCTCGGGACCCAAACATCTCCTCATGAAATTGTCGAGAGCAAAGTTCGAGCAGCTTACAGGGGACCTCGTTGATAAGACCATCGGGCCATGCAAACTTGCCCTGAACGATGCGAGTCTCTCCGCGAAAGAAATTGACGAGGTACTCCTTGTCGGCGGCCAGACGCGTACTCCGAAGGTGCAACAGATCGTACAGTCCTTTTTCGGAAAGGAACCGAATAAGACTGTGAATCCCGATGAAGTGGTCGCAGTCGGCGCGGCAGTGCAAGCCGCAGTCCTGAAGGGCGAAGTGAAAGAGGTGCTACTTCTCGACGTAACACCTCTATCCCTGGGTATAGAAACCCTGGGCGGCATATTCACGAAGATCATCGAGAGAAATACCACAATTCCGACCAAGAAGAGTCAGGTATTCTCCACTGCGTCTGACAACCAGCCTGCTGTCACGATAAAAATCCATCAGGGTGAACGAGAGATGGCTGCAGATAATAAGCTCCTTGGAGTATTCGAACTCGTGGGCATTCCACCTGCACCGCGGGGTGTACCACAGATAGAGGTTTCCTGTGATATCGATGCAAACGGAATTCTCCATGTCTCGGCGAAGGACCTTGGCACCGGAAAGGAGCAGTCCATCAGAATCACCGCCTCCAGCGGCCTTTCAGAGGAGGAGATAAAGAAAATGACTCGCGACGCAGAGGCCCATTCCGACGAAGACAGAAAGAAGAAACAGCTTGCAGAGGCCAGAAATGAGGCGGATACCCTTGTTTACAGCGTCGAGAAGTCCCTGAGGGAATACGGTGACAAGGTGACCGAGACAGAAAAAAAGGAAATAGAAGCAGCCTTGGAACGGTGCAGACAGATCAAGGATGCAAGTTCCGATGCGGCCGAGATCAAGACTGCCATAGAGAACCTCACGAAAGCGTCCTATAAAATCGCAGAACATATTTATAAGACCGCAGGCACCCAGACTGGGCAGTCCACTGCAGGAGGAGAAACGAAGCCCAAGCAGGACGAAAATGTCGTCGAAGCCGAATTTGAGGACGTTAACAAGAAAGATAAATGAAAAATTACTACGAGATCCTGGGTGTTGCCCGGAATGCTACCGAGGCCGAGATCAAGAAGGCCTTCAGGGCGCTGGCTCTTAAGTACCATCCGGACAGAAACCAGGGGAATAAAGAATCAGAAGACAAATTCAAGGAATTGAACGAGGCCTATTCCGTTCTGAGCGATGCCGAAAAAAGATCGAACTATGACCGGTACGGCAGCGCCGAGGGCGTGGGTGCAGGGTTCGGAGCCTTCACGGGAGCTGGTTTTGGTGATATCTTTGAGGACATATTCGGAGATTTTTTTGGTTTTTCCGGTCAACGTCGTCCGAGACCCGCTAAGGGAGCTGACCTTCGATACGATCTGAACATTTCGCTCGAAGAATCGGCTCTTGGCGTCGAAAAGCAAATAGAGGTGCCCAGATGGGAAACCTGCTACACGTGCAACGGTTCAGGGTCAAAGCCCGGTAAGGGGCCGGTCAGCTGTACGAACTGCAGCGGCACGGGCCAAGTTAGGTTTCAGCAGGGTTTTTTCAGTGTTTCAAAAACATGCGGCTCGTGTCAGGGTATGGGAAAGGTCATCACAGACCCATGCGCCGAATGCAAGGGGAGCGGAAGACTCCGGAAAGTGCGTCCTATATCCGTTAAGATCCCACCTGGGGTGGACTCAGGATCGCGCCTTCGGATGTCAGGCGAGGGAGACCCCGGAGCTTATGGCGGACCACCCGGCGACCTTTACATTATCATCGACCTCAAGAAACATCCTGTCTTTGTGAGGAAGAACAACGACATATATTGTGAGATGACCATAACTTTTCCCCAGGCCGTCCTCGGAGCAGAGATAGAGGTTCCCACGCTTGATGCAGTTACACTAATGAAGGTCCCCCCAGGGGCCCCATCAGGAAAGGAATTTCGACTGAAAGGGAAGGGAATTCCGAGACTCAGCGGCCATGGAAAGGGCGATGAGATCGTTGTGGTGAAGATAGAGGTGCCGAAGTACATAACCCCGCGTCAACGGGAACTTCTTGAAGAGTTTGCGCAGATAAACGGTGATCGGACTTCCAAGACTTTTAAGGATAAGATAAAAGATATCTTCTCTGCCGCCGAAAAATAGTCCCATGCCCAGGATATTCCTGCCATTAGGAGACAATCCTCACACCGTTCATATTTCGGGCGAAAAGGCCCGATACCTGCGTACAGTTCTGAGATGTGAAAAAGGCGGAGAACTGGAGATACTCGATGGGAAGGGGCATTCTTTCAAGACGAGAATTCTTTCCCTTTCCACAAAAGAGGTCATTGCAGAGGTGACCAGTGTTTACAGGCACGACACGGAGTCCTTGGTAGACATCACCCTTGTCCAGGGCCTACTCAAGGGCGAGAAGATGGACTTTGTGATACAAAAAACAGTGGAGCTCGGTATCAAAGAGATAATTCCGGTGGTGACTGAAAGGAGCCAGATCAGGGATACTAAGAAGACCGAAAGATGGCGGAAGATCGCAGAAGATGCTTC
>CAZNTS010000269.1:0-2613 GCA_964576045.1 uncultured Nitrospiraceae bacterium
TGTATGCGCGGATTGCGTAGAAGTAGATGAGGCCGAAGACGTACACGCCGCCCGTAACACCGAGAGAGGGCAGGTAGAGTGATCCCAAAGCGGGGTCCGTGAAGTAATAGTACAATACTGCGACGAGAATTCCGAAGTAGATAACTCCGCACACCGATATGAACGGGATCGAGCCAAGCTTGTATTTGCTGACGGCCGAACTCTCGTACACAGTCTTGAGCTTCTTCCTGAAGGGTATCACGATTGCGGCGATAGAGGTTAGGATGAAGGTTGTTAGGATTTGCGGGATCGTCGCCGTGTAGCTTACTAGAAGCACGGGCGCATAGAAGGCGTAGATGAACAATAGTATCTCTCCGCCTATCGCGAAGATCACCATGTTCTTCCAAGGTGTGTGAGTTCTTTCGCTTACATCACCGAAGATAGGGGGCGCGATCCTGTCGAACGCCCAAGCGAGGGAGATCCTCGATTGCCCGATAATCGAGAGAGCAGCATACAGGAGGTTCCAGGCAATGAATCCGAAACCGATAAGGAAGATCAGGAGCGGATTGTTAGTTAGTATCGCAGCGAACACTTCGAAGTTTGGATAGAACGGAAGCGTATAGGGTGCGACGCCATTGCCGGCGAAGTACGCGACGCTGGCAAGGAAATTCTGGCCGACGACTGTCTGTAGGAGGTAGTTAGTAATGTACCATGAGATTCCGCAAAGCGCCAAGGCCCCCGGCATACCAATCATGGTGCTTCTATGGACCGTCTTCGTTTCCCCGGCGATGAAGGCGCCGAAGTACGGATATCCTAATCCCCAGAACGATATGGGCATCAGAAGTAGCGTGGCCGACATCGATGGAGCGATTGAGATTCCCGCAGTCGACGCGGCGGTATTGAGTTGATCATATGTCCCTGAGTTATACTGAGCACTTAAGGCGTTCCAGCTGTTCACGAAATCCTGGTGCGTGTGGGTTGCAAGTAGAGCCCAGATAATCAAGAACCAGAGAACACCAAACCCGAACATGACCATCTGGATGTTTAGGTAAAGTTTCATTCCGTAAATCAGTATCAACGTGAACGCGGCTATCACAAGTGTCCCGACTACGAAGATTCCAAGCCCTGACGCTGCGAACGCACCAAGAGATGTCCAGCCCATCAGGTAGGCTAGGTCGGCGAGGGCGGGGCTTGAGACGTAAGCTGAGAGTGTGGCACACCAGATGAAGTTTACAGCCACCCATCCGAGGCTTGAAAGAAAACCGAGTACAGGATGGAGTATGCGGCTGTTGAAGATGTAGTCACCCCCCGAACGGGGCATAATCGTGGCCATCATGGCCCAGACGACCGAACCGAATAACATGGGGACAAGTACGACGGTTATTCCCATGTTCAGGTCGCCCCCGGGCGCGTAGTACGGGCCCCAGAAGAAATACCAGAAGGCGCTCAGTCCCCAACTAATATTCATGGACGCTAACGCGAGAATGTCGGAAGCGCCAGCCTCCCTTACAAGACCGGTCGCCTCTCTCAAGAACACACGTTTCTCTGCCAATAGATACACGTGCCTTGAGTTGACGTTCTCGTTGGCGAACCTTATTTAGCGCTTTTCATAGCGCGGTCAATATTATATGAGCACGTCGACAAATCTATTTATTGTATGTCGCCCGTCGGCAAAGTAATCACGACAACATTCCCTTTACACTCAATTCCTCGTGGTCACCGAAGTCACCATACATTTCAAATTAAGATTGGTAAAAATCTGAACCGCCCAAAGGACCGTATGCTTAAGGACGCGCATGGAAAAAGGCGCGGCGGCGTTCGAGTTTTGCTGGAGATCCTTAATCGAGACGAATTGGACCAAATCCATGTTGCGGCGTTACAGGTGCTAGAGAACGTCGGCGTGCGAGTGGAAGAAGACCGCGCACTGAAGGCCCTTGCCGACGCCGGAGCGATGATAGACTCCAAGAAGAAAATTGCAAAAATCCCCAACCACCTCGTGAAGGAAGGCCTCCAGAAGGCCCCCAGCACCTTCTCATTGTTCGGAAGAGACCGCGATTACAAGCTGGCGTTTGAACCGGGACACGTTTACTTCTCCATGCAAGGGGAAGGTGTGCATGTTCTGGACCTTGAGACGAGTGAACGCCGAAGCTCAACCCTAAAGGATGTTGCCGCGTTCTACAAGCTTGCCGACGCGTTGGGAAACATCGATCATGGGACAATGTGCGTCTCAGCCCTTGATATGCCCGCCGAATCCCGCGCCGCGCACGCCGTGGTTGAAGGATTCAAGAACACGACCAAGACCATCGACGGCAGTCTCTACGGCGAGGCCCAAGCCCGGGACACTTTGAAGATCGCATCAGTAGTCGCGGGCGGAGAAGACGACCTTAGGAGGACCCCTCTCCTCTTGGGCTTCTATAACCCAGTTAGCCCGCTACAACATAGCAAGGACTTACTTGAGGGGTTAAGAGCCTTCTCAGAGTACAAGCAACCCACACTCATCGCGCCCATGGACTTAGCCGGCGGCACCGGGCCGGCCACATTGGCGGGGCTCCTTGTGCAACAGAACGCCGAAGTCCTAAGCGGAATTGTGATCGCCGAACTCTTCAACCCCGGCACCCCACTCCTCTACGGGAC
>CAZNTS010000270.1:0-3083 GCA_964576045.1 uncultured Nitrospiraceae bacterium
GGTAAGCGGTCCTTTAACCCCCGAACAACGGAAAAAGGCTGTGTGGTTCGTGAATCATGATAAAGAAGGAATATAAGACGGGATGGAAATAGTCATCACAAGAGGCGCCGGTTTCTGTTTTGGCGTGAAGCGCGCCATTGAGATAGCCTTCTCCTTATCCGAGAAAAAGAAGGATGGAATTTTCACTTACGGCCCCCTCATCCACAACCCCCAAGTGATAGAGAAGCTGATGGAAAAGGGTATCGCACCTACCGACGATATCTACAGGCACGACATAAAGGCGCTAATAATCAGGACCCACGGGATGTCTATCGACCTTATGGAAAAGGCATCAAAAGCTGGATATGAGATCATCGATGCCACCTGTCCCTTTGTGAAAAAAGCCCAGCATTATGCTAAACTTCTTAGTGAAGACGGCTATCAGGTTCTCATCCTGGGGGACAAAGACCACCCAGAAGTCAAGGGGCTGGTCAGTTATGCTGGAGAGGATGTCATCGTGAATGACGGGAAGGGACAGCTTCCGCATCTGAAGAACCGGGTAGGCATAGTGGTGCAGACTACGCAGCCGCTGGAAGCGCTCAGAAAAGTGATGGGAAAAGTGATTGAGCTGGCGAAGGAGATGAAGGTCTACAATACCATATGCAGTTCTAC
This sequence comes from uncultured Nitrospiraceae bacterium, assembly GCA_964576045.1. Lineage (GTDB taxonomy): Bacteria > Nitrospirota > Thermodesulfovibrionia > Thermodesulfovibrionales > UBA9159 > CAZNTS01. The sequence goes on from CAZNTS010000270.1 coordinate 652, forward strand.
GGCACTACGTCTGGAAGAGACCGAGGAGATGGCGAGGAAGACTGATGTAATGATCGTAGTGGGTGGAAAGAACAGTGCGAACACAACGCAGCTTGCAAACCTCTGTATCGCTATGCCGGTGAAGACTTATCATGTTGAAACTGCCGCCGAACTGGTGCCCGAATGGTTCAAGGATGTCAAGAAAGTAGGTATTACTGCTGGGGCTTCGACCCCTGATTGGATTATACATGCGGTGAAGGAAAGGATTAAAGATATAGGAGGGGAACAGGGTGATGGAACTCAAAAACAATGAGATGGAACGACTCTATGCTGAGTCAATTCATCAAATCGAAGAAGGCTCCATACTGCAGGGAAGGGTGGTGTATGTAAAGCAGGACGGGGTCATTGTGGATATCGGGTACAAATCCGAGGGTTTTATTCCAGCCGAGGAATTTTCATCGGAAGAGCTCACGAATCTCAAGGCAGGGGATACCGTCGAGGCTTACGTGGTAGACATTCAGGACTCGGAAGGAGTGGTCACGCTCTCCAAGGATAAGGCGACAAAGATAAAGGCATGGGATATTCTCGAATCAGCGTACCACAAGGGAACGGTCGTGGAGGGCAACATCAGCGGCAGGACAAAGGGAGGCCTGAGCGTGGACATACTGAACGTTAAGGCATTTCTTCCCGGATCTCAGATCGACATCAAGGCGGTCAAGGAGATAGACAGCCTCATCGGCAAGACAATGGGCTTTAAGGTCCTAAAGCTGAACAACAAGCGCTCGAACATTATCGTCTCACGCAGGGCGGCCCTCGAAGAAGAGAGACAGAAGAAGAAACAGGTCACCCTTACCAAACTGAAAGAAAGAGCGCACCTCGATGGAGTCGTTAAGAACATTACCGACTACGGAGTCTTTGTGGATCTGGGCGGCATTGACGGTCTCTTACACATTTCTGACATCTCATGGGGGAGGATAACCCATCCTTCCGAGTTTTTTGCGGTGGGCGATACCATCGGTGTCGTGGTGCTAAAGTACGATGAAGAGCAGGAACGTGTGACTCTTGGGTACAAACAGATCAAGCCGGACCCGTGGTTATCCGTGGACCAAAAATATCCAGTGGGAGAAAAAGTAAAGGGAAAGGTTGTGAGCATTGCCGATTATGGGGCATTTATAGAGCTCGAAGAGGGTATCGAAGGACTTGTGCATGTCTCGGAGCTGGATTGGTCGTCAAGGCCGAAACACCCGTCGAAGTATCTGACAATAGGTGAAACCGTGGACGCCATTGTCCTGAGGGTGGACAAGGACGAACGGCGTATCTCACTGAGCATAAAACAACTGAAACCCAGCCCCTGGGAACTCGTCTCTACCAGGTACAGCGTGGGACAGAAGGTAACGGGGAAGGTGCGAAGCATCACTGAATTCGGTGCCTTTGTTGGTCTGCCTGAAGGAGTGGACGGGCTCATTCACATATCAGACATATCTTGGACGAAGCATATCAAACATCCCTCTGAGGTCCTTAAGAAAGGCCAGAAAGTCGACGCGATCGTTCTGAGCCTTGAACCCGAGAAGGAGAGGATTGCTCTTGGGATAAAACAACTGTCCCAGGACCCTTGGATCGTAGGGATCCCGGAACGGTTTAAGCTAGGAGATGAGGTAAGGTGCAGAGTTCTGAAGTTCACTGACTTCGGTATCTTTGCGGAGATCGAGGGTGAGGTCGAAGGGCTGATTTATTCCTCTGAGGTTTTGAAGAAAGAGGAGCCGTTGAAAGAAGGGGATGAGATACTGGTAAGGATCATTAAGATCGATATCGAGGAGAGAAAGATCGGTCTCAGCATGAAGCATGTAAAGGGTGAACAAGCGTGAAGAAGTTTTTTTTCCTACTTGTCATCTTCATTGTTGTGCTCGCTCTCGTGAGCTTGATGGTCACCTTTCTGTATAAAGGAGGCGTGCCGCTAGGGGACAAGGTGGCCCTTGTAAGAATAGAGGGCCCGATAATCGATTCCAAGGGTCCATCGGACGAGATCAGCGAGTATGCTAAGGACCCTGCGATCAAGGCTATTGTCCTGAGAGTCGATAGCCCTGGAGGTGCGGTTGCACCCTCTCAGGAGATTTATGAAGAGGTGAAGAAGGCCGTCTCCAAGAAGAAAGTCGTGGTTTCAATGGGCTCCCTTGCAGCCTCAGGTGGGTATTATGTCTCCTCTCCTGCTTCGCGGATCATCGCAAATCCCGGCACTCTTACCGGCTCCATCGGGGTGATCATGGAGATCCCTAACATTGAAGGACTCATGAACAAAGTCGGTGTGAAAACAGAGGTGATTAAGAGCGGAAAACACAAGGACATTGCCTCTGTGTTTAGGGGTGTAGGCAAAGAGGAAAAAGAGATACTCCAGGGAGTACTTGACGACGTCCACGAGCAGTTTATAATATCGGTGGCTGAGGGTAGAAAGATAC
>CAZNTS010000271.1:0-3795 GCA_964576045.1 uncultured Nitrospiraceae bacterium
AGGGAGTAGGGGTTACCTATGCCACCAGTCCCATGGGTGCTGACCACACTGCCGGGTATGCCGTTGCACAAAATGTCTTGAAGGTGGGCGGAGATGTGAATGCGCTTAAGCCGGAGGGACAGGTTGAACTTTCGAGAAACCTCCAGATTGCCACCGCAGCCATCGATTCCACAGGGATGTGTCTCTTCATTGCCTTTGCAGTGCTCGATCAGCCTGATACATTCCAGGCCCTGCTCGATCTGCTCAATGCCTTCTACGGCCTGAACCTGACTGGTGACGGGGTTACGGAGCTCGGCAAGAAGGTCCTTAAGATGGAGCGTGATTTCAACGCAAGGGCAGGCTTCACTAACCTGCATGACCGCCTTCCCCGCTTCTTTACTACGGAGAGGTTTGCGCCTCATAATGTCACATTCGGTGTGAAAGACGAGGATCTGGATAAGGTGTTCAACTGGTAACAGGTACCGCAGGTTTTTTCAAATAAGGAGAGACCCTTCGGGGGCTCTCCTTATTTGTTGACAAACGGAAAGACATGGCCAGGATTATCGTTTGAGGCGAGTAAACTTGCAGATGAACCGCACGGATAGGCTCTCGATTAGCAGCGATGCTTGCCCTCACCTCCAGTTTGTTCTTCAGGAGCAGTGGGTATCTTGCTTCTTTCCTCTCCTGCAGAAAGGGGTAATGGTCAGGGCCCGCGTAGGCTGTAGCGTCAAGAAGTTTCTCTGTGAACAGACAGGGATTACCGAGGAAACGCTCGCAAAGATACAGTCCATTTTTCTTGACGGAAGGCCTCTGGACGACCTTGATCTTGCAACAATCAGGGACGGATCGACTCTGGCGCTTTCCGCAGCTATGCCAGGCCTGGTGGGTGCAACGCTCAGAAGGGGGGGAGCATACTCATCCTTCCGAAGCACGATCACTTATCGGGAAACAGACAGTCAGTGTGTCTCCTGCGAGGGCTTTGTTCAGGTGAAACTCTTTAACCTCCTAATGGCCGAACTGGGGCCCGGGTTTTTTAAAAGGGGTGTCTTTGTTATGTCTTCTGATTTAAGAGATTTGCTGGCCGAGCAGTCCGGAGACTTCTGGCTGGGGTTTAGACGGGTTCTTCTTGACGGAAAGCCCATAGAGGTCGGGTCACTTCTGCACAACGAGTGGTCACTCCGCGAGAGAGTATTTCTTTGCGTCGTGTTTCAGGAATGATGCCTCTACGACTGTTGCATATGTTGACCGCCGGCAATTGGAGGAAAGAGGGCGATTATATCTCCTTCTTTCAAGCGGTAGTTCATGCTCCTGTGTTCGCCGTTTACGATCCTAAGCAAGGGTAGTTTTTCAGGCAATCCCAGTTTTTCAACAACATCTACGATGGCAGCATCTTCAGGCAGTTCCATTTCCTGTTCTTCAGGGCCGTAGTTCCTTAAAGACGCAAAAAGTTTTACCACGATTCTCATTTTCTAGATTATAACAAAAGCAAGAATGGCTTCGGAATGCTTCTGTTTTCCTGCTTAAGACCCGGACAAAATGCCTGAACTATTGATTTGGGATTATGCTATACTATCACCACGAGGTGGGCTATGTGTCCCGGATTGTTCATGTTTTTCCGCATTCCCGATGCAAAATTGTTAGTGGTATCACACCATGATGAAGGGGAAGCCCACCAATTATGTTAAAAGAATTGTAAGGAGGTTGAATTGATGAAATTGATTCTTCAGGAGGACGTAAGGAATCTGGGCAGGATGGGCGATGTGGTGAATGTTGCCGACGGGTATGCGAGGAACTTCCTGATACCCAGAAAACTGGGCGTTGAAGCGAATGTGAAGAATGTCAGGGCGATGGAGCATGAGAAAAAGAAGATAGAGGAGAAGTCGAAGAGGATAAGGCAGGATGCCAAGGGACTGGCGGAAAGGCTCTCCAGCACCGAGATCACGTTGAGCGCGAAGGCCGGAGAAGAGGAAAAACTCTTCGGCTCCATCACGTCCATGGACATCGCAGAGGCCCTGAAAAAAGATGGTTTTGATGTCGACAAGAAGAAGATACTTCTGGACGATCCTATCAAGAGACTGGGGACGTATTCCGAAGGGATCAAGATCCATCATGACGTTACCGCCAAGGTTCAGGTTAAAGTAATTGCGGAATGAATGAAGTAGATGTAGCCCTTGACAGACTCCCGCCGCAGAACATCGAGGCTGAGCAGTCTATCCTCGGCGCAGTTCTATTGGAAAATGACGCCCTGGCAAAGGCCCTGGAGATCCTGTCTCCGGAGGACTTGTACCGAGAGTCCCACCGTAAGATCTTCAATGCGATGATCGAGCTATTCGAGAAGAACGAGGTGATGGACCTTATCACCGTCTCCGAGCTGCTCAAGCGGAAGAATGAACTTGATGACGTCGGGGGCGTCACCTATCTTTCAGGCCTTGTGAGTGTGGTTCCCACCGCCGCAAATGTCAGGTACCATGCGAAAATCGTCAAGCAAAAAGCGCTGCTCCGCGCGCTCCTCAGATCTTCCACGGATATTGCAGCCAAGGTATATGAGTCCGCAATGGAAGCGGATGAACTGGTGGATTTCGCTGAGAGGTCTATATTCGATATTTCGGACAGGAGGACGAAGACGTCCTTTTTCACCCTGAAAGAAGTGATGAAGAGCAGTTTCGAGATGATTGAGAATCTCTACGACAAGAAGGAAGCGGTGACCGGGGTGCCCTCCGGTTTCGCCGATCTGGATGAACTGACAACGGGGTTTCAGCCGGGCGACCTCATCATCATCGGAGGGCGGCCTTCTATGGGCAAGACAGCGCTGGTCCTCAATATCGCGCAACATGTAGCCCTCGAACTCAGAGAGCCGGTTGCTATTTTCAGTCTTGAAATGTCGAAGGAGCAACTCGCCCTGAGAATGCTCTGCTCGGAAGCGATGGTGGATTCGAACAGCGTGAGGAAAGGCTTCATTAGAAAGGATGATTGGCACAAGCTCACCAGCGCTGCTGGAAGGCTCGCAGATGCGCCCGTCTACATCGATGATTCATCGGCAACGTCGGTCCTTGAGATGAGGGCAAAGGCAAGGCGGCTTAAAACGGAGCATCACGGCGGGCTCGGTCTTGTGGTGGTAGATTATCTGCAGCTGATGAGAAGCAGGGGGAATTTCGAGAGGAGGGAACAGGAGATATCCGAGATATCCCGCTCTTTGAAAGGACTTGCAAAGGAGCTGAGGGTGCCGGTCATTGCGTTGAGCCAGTTGAACAGGGCCGTAGAGCAGAGGGGAGAGAAAAAGCCTACGCTTGCCGATCTGAGGGAGTCGGGTGCCATAGAGCAGGACGCAGATGTTATTATTTTTCTGTACCGGGATGAGGTATACAACAAGAACAACCCCTCGAACAAGGGCGAGGCTGAAGTCATTGTAGCTAAGCAGCGTAACGGTCCCACCGACACGATAAGGCTTACCTTTCTTTCGAGCTCGACCAGATTCGTTCCGCACACGAAGATGGAATACCACGACGAATCCGAGGATGTATTTTGACCGGTGTGATCCTTGCGGGCGGCGAAAACGCGAGGATACCTGTGCTCAAGGGATTTTTGGAGGTTGAGGGGGATACGATTATCGGACGCAGCATTGCGGTGCTCGGCAGGGTCTTTGAGAAAGTTGTTATAAGCACCAACATGCCGGAAAGGTACTTTACTTTCGGGCTTGCAATGATCGGGGACATTAGGGAGGAGAAGTGTCCCATGACTGGCATACTCTCCGCTCTTGTCGCCACAGGGGAAGACGCGATCTTTGTAGTTGGGTGCGATATGCCTTTTATCAGTGAA
>CAZNTS010000272.1:0-6249 GCA_964576045.1 uncultured Nitrospiraceae bacterium
GTTAACACAGTCTTGAATGACGGAGGCGCCCTCATGGGTTTCAATACCGATGGCAGGGGGTTTATGGAGTCCCTGTCCGAGAAAGGCATAACTGTCGAAGGAAGATCCGTCCTCATACTTGGCGCAGGCGGTGCTTGCAGGGCCATAAGCTATTACCTGAGTCAAAAGACGTCACGTCTTGAGATATTCGATATCGACCGCGACAAGGCCTTGAGACTTGTCTCTGATCTGAGCGTTATACGCTCTGGCGTCGGTATTCGGAAAAATCTGTCCCAAATCGATGGTACTGACATTCTTATAAACGCTACCCCCCTCGGACTGAAAGAGACCGATCCATTACCAGTCGACGCTTCCATTGTTTCCGAAAAAATGACAGTCTGCGATCTTATCTACAAAAAGACCCGGCTTCTAGATGCAGCCGCAAGAAAAGGCTGCATGACTATGGACGGCCTTGGGATGCTCCTCCATCAGGGTGCTCTTGCCTTCGAGATATGGACTGGCATAAAGCCTCCTATAGACGTCATGCGTAGTGCCCTCAGCTGATCAGTATCATCCTGCACGCACTCAGCATGCTGCTTGCACTTGGTACATTTTTTGCTTTACTAGGGCCTTTTTTGTGTGATAGAATTTGATTGTGAAGCAGATATACTACAGAATACAAAGTCACCGGCAAGGGCGGTGGATGCTCCCGGCTTTCATAGTCGTTTCCGTCCTTTTTCTGTTTTTCGTATTCTCGGGAGACCGGGAATACAGGCGGGACCTTTCAGTCAGCCGGGCAAATTCCTATATTGAGGGTCTGAAGATCGTAAATAAGAAAAATGGCGTCGATATGTGGGTAATGAACGCGCGGAAGGCCGACTTTACGAAAGACGAGACCCAGGCAAGAATGGATTCGGTCTCGATGGATTTCACTAAAGAAGGAGCTATTGTGAACGCGGACAGCGGCATTTACAACCTCAACAGCAAGGATCTCCTTCTCGAAAAAAATGTGACGATACATACAAAGGATTCCATAATCCACGCAAAGAGCCTGGCGTGGAACGCTTCCCAGGGAACACTAACCTCCGACAGCAGGATCCTGATGGAGGGTACGAAGTGTACCATAGAGGGTGACGGGCTTGCTGCGACTGAAGATAATAAGGTCACGTTGATGAGAAATGTCAAGGCGACCTTTTTTTAGCCCAAGGGCCCATATCTTCTTACTCACCGTTCTTTTGTGGGGTGCGATCTTTTTCCCCTGCTCGCCTTCCAGGTGTGAGGAACGCCTTTTTGAATCAAAGGGCCCCTTTGTCGTCACATCCGTAAAACTCACGGCCGACAACAAGGCGCATACCGGACTTTTTGAGGGTTCAGTGGTGGCAAAGTCAGAAAGCATGACCCTCTATGCCGACCGTATGCTCGTCTATTCGTCCGAACAGGGGAAGATAACAAAGATCGAAGCGGCTGGACATGTGAAACTCATCAAGGGTGAAAAGGTGGTTACCTCAGATGAGGCGACCTATTTTACCGAAGAGGAGAAAGTGATCTTCACCGGCCAAGCCCGGGCGGTGGAAGGCACCAATATGGTGACCGGAACAAAGATGATCTATCTGATGAATGATGATCGTTCCCTGGTCGAGAACAGCAAAGTATTCATGGAGAAAGGTCCGGCCAAAGTCGCTGGACCTGTACATCCTTAAGAGAGGGGGACCGTTCATATAATGCACGTTCTGAAGGCAATAAACCTTTCCAAGACCTATAGGGGGAAAAAGGCGGTCGACGACATCAGCCTGTATCTCACCACCGGCGAGATCGTCGGGCTTCTTGGACCGAATGGTGCGGGCAAAACTACAACTTTCTACATGATTGTTGGAATGATAAGGCCTGATACGGGGGCTATCAGCATCGACGATGAAGATATAGGCCAACTCCCCATGTACAAGAGAGCCCATAAGGGGATCAGCTATCTGCCACAGGAGCCTTCTATTTTCAGGAAGCTCACGGTAAGGGACAACCTTCGGGCGATACTCGAGATCAAGGGGCTGTCCGGTGCGGAGATGGACGAAAGGGTAGAATATCTCTTGAATGAATTCAGTCTTACTCCCTTTGCAGACAGACAGTCCTACAAGCTTTCGGGCGGGGAACGACGGAGAACCGAGATCGCCAGGACAATTGCCACCAACCCCACTTTCATCCTTTTTGATGAGCCTTTTGCAGGAATCGACCCAATCGCTATAATAGAATTAAAGAGGATGTTACAGTACCTTAAGGAAAAGGGATTAGGGATACTCGTGACGGATCATAATGTGAGGGACACGCTTTCTATAACGGACAGAGCATATATCATCAGCAATGGGGGCATCCTAGATGAAGGCGCACCCGAGAAACTCATTGCCAACCCCAAGGTCAAGGAATCATATCTTGGAGAGGAATTTAGGCTCTGATGGCACTCGAAAGCAGGCTTGAACTAAAGCTGTCCCAAAAACTCATTCTCACGCCCCAGCTTCAGCTCGCAATCAAGCTCCTCCAGATGCCCCAACTGGAGCTCTCTCAGGCCCTTACGCAGGAGCTGACGGAAAACCCTTTCCTCGATGAGGTGATGGATGAGAAGGAGGAACTGAGCAGGGAGGAGATCGATAACATCGAGACCCGCGAAGAACCTGACGACACCGAGGCCCCACTTGAAAAGCTCATCTCCAACATTGAAGGTTACGGCGTGGATGACTACTTCGATGATCGCAGTAGCGACGGTAGGGACCTAGGCTACTTTACGCCGGGTACTGAGGAACAGCCCTCTTTTGAACAATTTGTGAGCAAAGAGATGGATCTCTGCGACCATCTCCTGTGGCAGCTGCGCCTCTCAGACGCCGAAGAAGACATTAAGGAGATCGGCGAAATGATCATTGGCAACATCGATGAAAACGGATATCTGAGGGCAACGGAAGAAGAGATCTCCCAAATTTCAGGAGCTGCGGGTGAGAGGGTCAGGGCTGCGATATATCTCGTTCAGGGTTTCGACCCGCCAGGGATCGCCGCCAGAGACCTTCAGGAGTGTCTCCTCATTCAGATAAAGTCGATAAATCTTATAGGGACTCTTGTGGAACAGATCGTACGTAACAATATGTCAGATATCGAAAAAAAGCGATATGCACAGATTGCCAGACAGTATGGTGCATCAATGGACGATGTTACCGCCGCCATCAAGATCATCGAGGGACTCGAACCGAAGCCGGCCAGGAATTTTTCGAGCATGACACCCACCTACGTCGTGCCTGACGTCTCTGTCGTCAAAAGGGAAGGCGGATATCAGATCATCCTCAACGACGAGGGGCTGCCTAGGCTGAGGCTGAACCATTTCTACAGGAAACTCTTTCTTTCAAAGAACTCCCTTTCGAAGGAAGAAAGACAGTTCGTTGAGGAAAAACTCCGCTCCGCCGTATGGCTTCTGAAAAGCCTAGACCAGAGGAACAGGACCATTTACCGAGTAACTGAAAGCATCCTCGACTTCCAGAAAGAGTTCTTCGACAGAGGTGTCCCATACTTAAAACCATTGAACCTCAGGGACGTGGCCATAAACCTCGGTATGCATGAGAGTACCATAAGCAGGGTGACCTCGAACAAGCATCTCTCATGCAGCCACGGACTGTTCAGTTTCAGGTTCTTTTTCAGCAGTGCCCTTCAGGGCGCATCGGGCGCAGTATCATCAACCTCGGTGAAGGATCTCATCAGAAAGATAATCTCTGAGGAGAACGACAGAAAGCCTCTGAGCGACCAGAAGATCGTCGAGCTCCTCAAGACGAAGGACATCCTGATCGCTAGGAGGACAGTTGCAAAATACAGGGAAGAATTGAAGATCCCCCCGCAGGGACAGCGAAAGAGCCACGACTAACCATACAGAGTGAACTAAGGAGGATATATGAACATCATCGTTAACGGAAGACACCTCGAAGTGACGCCTGCACTAAAAAGCTATGCAGAGGAAAAATTGAAGAAGTTCGATCGCTATCTGTCGCACATCACCGAGGCAATCGTAACGCTTACCGTAGAAAAATATCGCCATAAGGCCGAGGTCCTCCTCAAAGCAAATGGTGTCTTGATACAGGCTGAAGGGGTTACCGGAGAGATCTACTCCTCGATTGATGAGGTGGTGGAAAAGCTCGATACACAGGTGAAGAAATATAAGGAGAAGCTTGTCTCACACCGAAAAGGTGAAGGGAAGACTTCAGCAGCAGCAGCCGCACCAGAAGCCGAGATGGGGAAAATCATTAAGAAAAAACGATTTGACATGAAACCCATGAGCCCTGATGAGGCCGCAATGCAGATGGAGCTTCTCGACAAGGACTTTTTTGTTTTTTCGAATCATACCACCGGCGAGATCAATGTGATTTACAGGAGGAACGATGGAAATTTCGGCCTTATCGAGCCGGTTAAGTGAATCTGCGCTTTGACTGGAGACCAAAGAGGCCTCGATATATTTGAGTGATGAAACAAATCGTCGTGATTATCACAGGCCTCTCGGGGTCAGGAAAGTCTGTAGCCCTGAGAGCTCTGGAAGATGAGGGATTTTTCTGTGCCGACAATCTTCCCGTGACCTTGATGGAATCCTTCGTATCCACGATCGCCACCAGCGATGGCACTGTGAAGATCGGAATAGGCATCGATATCCGGGAAAAGGAATTCCTCCCTTCTCTTGGCTCTGTTCTAGGGTTGCTGCGAGAGAAATATCACATAGAGATAATCTTTCTTGAGGCGGAAAAGGACGCACTTCTGAGGAGATTCAAGGAAACGCGCAGACCCCATCCCCTCGTATCAGAAGAGGTAAGTATCGAAGAGGCGATACGGAAGGAAAGTATTCTGCTCGCTCCTCTAAGAAATGAAGCGGACAGGATCATCGATACTTCCTCTTACACTCCGCATCGACTAAGACACACCATTGCTTCTTTCTATAAAGCGTCGGACCGTGATGCGGACATGGCCATAACCCTTATCTCCTTTGGTTATAAGTTCGGCATACCCCAGAACATTGATCTTCTTTTTGACGTGAGATTCATCCCGAATCCTCATTTCGTCCCCGCCCTCAGGGACCTAAATGGCGTGGACTCCGCGATCCAGGACTTTGTTTTCTGCAACACATCATCAAATGAATTCATGGAGAAGACTTCAGCCTTACTGGACTTCCTGATACCGCAATATATTGAAGAAGGAAAGGCATATCTCACCATTGGCTTCGGCTGTACAGGGGGCAAGCACCGCTCTCCGGCCATAGTCGAAAGAGTGGCGCAGCACATTCGCATGAAGACGGGTATGGAGCCAATAATTATTCACAGGGACATGGAGTGATATTCTATGATCTATCTTGATCATAACGCATCGACTCCTGTGGACCCTGAAGTAGCCGACGTCGTTTATGCGGCCATCAAACTGAACTTCGGGAACCCGTCGAGCAGCCATGACATAGGTCTTAAAGCAAAAGAAGCGATCGAAAAAGCAAGAGAGGATGTGGCTGACCTCATAGGTGTCGCTTCTGAAGATATATTTTTTACGTCGGGAGGTACTGAATCGAACAATATTGCCATACGCGGCATTGCAGAGAGCTGGAAAAGAGGCCATATCGTCACTACAGCAATAGAGCATCCTTCCGTAACGAACCCCTGCCTCCATCTCAGGGAAAACGGCTTTGAGGTCAGCTTTGTAAATGCGTGCGGAGATGGCAGGGTCGATCCAGGTGACATTAAGAAGGCGCTGAGGAAAGATACCGTATTTATCACCGTAATGCATGCGAACAATGAGACTGGCGTTATCCAACCTGTGGAAGAAATAGGTCTCATTGCCAGGGAAGCCGGAATCCCTTTTCATACTGATGCGGCACAGACCTTGGGAAAGGTACCTGCCTCCGCGGAAAGACTGAATGTCGACATGCTGACAGTTGTTTCCCACAAATTTTACGGCCCCAAGGGTATCGGAGCCCTCTATATCAGAAAAGGCCTGACTCTGAAACCAGTTATTTTCGGCGCTGGACATGAAAAAGGGCTGCGGCCTGGCACCGAAAATGTTCCGGCTATAGCAGGTCTAGGAAAGACTTGTCAGATGGCAAGGCTTTATACAAAAGAGAGGGCGGCTCATACGAAGAAACTCTCCGACCTTCTGTTTGCTAGTCTTAAGTACAAGGTGGACGGGATACGCCTGAACGGACACGCGACACTTCGTCTGCCAAATACGCTGAGTGTATTTATCCCTGGAGTTGATGCGACAGACCTTCTAGAGAAGATA